>JBKJJZ010000100.1:0-2671 GCA_046597705.1 Vicinamibacterales bacterium
CCTGAAGGGACGCCCTACGTACCGCTCCAGTGACGACGTACGCTCCAGTGACGTACGTAGGGCGTCCCTTCAGGGGCGCCACAATGGTCCTCACGATCTCCGAAGACGGCCTCCTCCGGGACCCGCGGACTCCGAAACGGTCTTCCCGGTGTCTAATCCTGCGCATGCGATACGCCTTGGGATTCTGGCTCCGCCATCGAACGCAAGCGCTGTGGATGGTTGCGGTCCTGGCCGTGGCGGTAGCGGTGTCTGCCGCGACGTGGTCCATCGCCTATGGACTGTGGATTGAACGTCCGCCGTTCGCCGACCCGGACAGGCTTGTGTCGCTGGGATGGACAGCGCCCGCTCGACCGGACCGTACGCCCGCGACGTCTGCGGACGAATACGTGGACCTGCGCACGGCCACGGCCGACTTCGCGTCGCTGGCCGGCGTCGAGCTTGCGTACGGCTGGTATCTCAAGCGCGACGATCGACTGTCCACGGCGGTCACGGCGTTCGCCACGACGAATCTGTTCGATGTCCTCGGAGTCCCGGCTGCGCTTGGCCGCACGTTCGAACCCGGCGACGCGAATGCGGTGGCCGCTGTGCCACGCGCCGTGATCAGCGACCGTCTGTGGCGCCGTGAGTTCCAGGCAGATCCATCGGTTGTCGGACGCACCGCCACGGTCAGTGGGAACCATGAGACGCGGACCATCGAAGTCGTCGGCGTCCTGCCCCCAGGCGTCACGATTCCCGGAAGCGCTGGGCTGGGGTCCGCCGCAGGTGATGCGGCCACCACCGACCTGTTCGTCGCAATGGCCGATGGGCGCCGGCCGGGCGGCGGCGCCTCACGCAGGATCTACGACCGGCGCGTCATCGCTCGCCTGCGTGACGGCGTCACGATTGCGCAAGCTCAGGACCGCCTGACACCGATCCTGCAGCAGATCGATCGCGACTATCCGCTGTTCAACCGTGTCCGGCGGGCCGACCTCCTTTCACTGCAGGAGTTGTGGTTCGGCGGCTCGCGCTCGCTTCTGTGGCTGCTGGCCGCGGCAGCGGGTTTTGTGATGTTGGTAACCATGGCGAACGCGGCCGGCCTCATGTCGGTCATCGCCAGCCGCAGATCACGCGAGTTCGCAGTACGCGCCGCTCTGGGAGCCAGTCCAGGGCGTCTGCTGGCACAATCGCTCGCTGAAATGGCGGCTATCGCCATCACCTCCTGGATTGCTGCCGGTCTTCTGGCCATCGGATTGACCCGCACGTTCGCGTGGATGGCGCCCCGCGATATTCCACGCATCACCGGACTCCACGTGGACTGGCGCGGCTGGTTGCTGGCCGCGGGCATCACTGCCGGACTGTGCGTGTTGCTGGCCATGATGCCGGCGTGGCTCCGACGCCGCCGGGATGTCGTCAACGCCCTGCATGGCGGGCTGGCATTCACGCCGCCGCGTCGAACACTGCTCGTGCGCCGCGCCATGATCGCGGTGCAAACGGCGATCGTGCTCGCATTGCTGGCTGCAGCCGGCCTGGTCTCTACGACGTTATGGCGACTCATGGGCCAACCGCTGGGGTTCGATCCCAGCGGCGTGGTGATTGCGAGAATCAGTCCGACAGAAAAGTACTTCCTGGATCCAGCGCGATACCAACAGGCGATGAACGAGGTGCGGCGCCAGGTGCTGGCGTTACCGGGGCAACGCGAAGTGGCGCTCGCATTCGACCCGCCGCTGGCGAGCTATGCGTCGCGGATGCAGGTGCGCTTCCTGGAGCGAGCCCCGGAAGTCGTCTCCACAAAATTCGTCACGGATGGCTTCTTCAGCGCGATGCGCACGCCCCTGCTCGCCGGACGCGACTTCCGTCAGTCAGACTACGCCACTGGCGCGTTCGCGATCGTCAACGAGCGCTTCGCTGTGACCTACTTCGGCAGTGTCGAGGGCGCGGTGGGTCGCGAGTTCGACTTTGGGCCGCGGCATCAGGTGATCGGAGTCGTCGAGAACGTGCGCGAAGAAGGTGTGACCACGCCCATGGGGCCGGTCCTGTACCCCCTTCTCTCCACCACGCTCCGCACGCCGGGCCTGTTTCATGTGATCAGCCGCGAGGCCCGCATGACGGGATCGACCGTGCGCGTCATCGAGGACGCCGTACGGCGCGCGGACCCGACACTGCACGTCGAAGCATCAATGCTTGCGGACAGACTCCGAACGCAGACAGCGACGGCGCGGACGCAATCCGCTGTGCTGGCTCTGCTCGCGGCCGTGACGCTTGGCCTGGCGATGCTCGGCATCTACGCAACCATTTCACAGATGGTCGAGGACCGACGGCGCGAGATGGCCATCCGCTCGACGCTGGGTGCGTCGCCCGGAGGATTGGTCTCGCTGGTCATGCGAGGCGTGTCAGTCGCGATCGCCACGGGGGTCATCAGTGGCGGTCTGCTCAGCTGGATCGTGGCGCGCGTGACCCGCCAGTTCCTGTTCGACATGAGCCCGTTCGATCCATTCGTCTGGACGATGGCCGCAGTGTTGCTCACCGCATCTGGAGCCCTGGCCGCATGGCTCCCCGCACGCCGAGCGGGGTTGGTCAATCCGATTGTGGCGTTGAAGGACAACTAGATCGCCGGACAATTGGCGCCCCTGAAGGGACGCCCTACGAACCTCGAACCTCGAACCTCGAACCTCGAACCTCGAACCTCGAACCT
>JBKJJZ010000426.1:0-2569 GCA_046597705.1 Vicinamibacterales bacterium
CCGCGGACTATCGCCGGGTGTTGCTGGGATTCGGTTCCGCGGAGCCCGAATCGAACGTGGCCCTGCAGCCCGCGTTTCCGGTGTTGATGGTGAACGCCCTTGAGTGGCTGGCACGGCCGTCGCTGGGCGAGCAGGTGCGCCCGGGCGTGGTGGCGCTCAGTGCCGTGGTGTCGCACCTGACATCGCCCGACGGGAAACGCGTGGACGTCACCACATTTGGTGACACTCGCCTCGCACGCGTCGTGACGCCTGGTTTGTACCTGGCTGAAGGCGGCGGGATGCGAAGCGCGCTGGCGGTCAACGTGGGCGACCCTCAGGTGTCAAACGTGAGCCGTACCTCTCTGAGCGCCAGCACGATTGCGTCTGCAACCGCCGAGCAAGCCAACGATCCGTGGTGGCCTGTGTTGATTGCCATCGCATTCGTGCTGGGTCTGGTGGAGTGGTGGACGTGGCAACGCAGGATTACGGTGTGATGGCGGGGACCATTTCGGCATGTCGATGATCTGGACTTCGCCTGCCGCGTTGTGGCTGCTCGCCCTCGTGCCGCTCGTGTGGTTGTCAGGCCGCTTCTCGCGCACGAATTTCAACCGCCGCCAGAATGCCCTGCAGGTCATTGTGCGGTCGGCTGTGCTGGCCGCCCTCGCGATCGCGCTCGCGCGCCCGGTGATCGAACTGGGGTCATCGCGTGTGTCGGTGGTGTATGTGGTGGACGTGTCGTATAGCGTGTCTTCGCGCTCGGTGACGGAAGCTGCTTCCAAGATCGCCGAACTCAATGCCGCGCTCAATCCCGATCACTCCCGCATCGTCGCGTTTGCGCGCCACGCGCGCGTGGTGCCGGACGGCAATGCGCTGACGCAGTTGGTGTCCGCTCAGGGTGAGACCGAAGTGGATCGGAGCGCCAGCGACCTTGACGCCGCACTGGCCGCGGCTCGTGCGGAACTGGCGCCCGGCCACGTGCCCCGGTTGGTGTTGTTTTCCGACGGCCGGGCGACCAGTGGAGATGTGGCCGCCGCGGTGACGCAACTTGCTGCCGCCGGTATTCCAGTTCATGTGTTTCCCCTGGCTCCGCGTGATCTCGGGGATACGTGGGTGGAAGCATTAAGGCTGCCGGTGCGTCTGGCACCAGGCGGCCTTATTGCTGCCACGGTTGACGTGGGATCGCAGAAGGCGACCAGTGCCGTAGTTGAGATTCGAAATGGCGAGAAGGTGCTGGGCACCAAGACCGTGGCACTGACACCAGGGACAACGCCCGTGCCGGTGGACATCTCGGTTGACGAGGCCGGCGCCGTCACTCTGGAAGCACGCGTCACGGCAGTGGGCGATCCGCTCGCCGATAACAACAACCTTACACAGGCGGCGTGGGTGGCGCCGCGGCCTCGCGTCCTCTACGTGGAGGGCACGCCGGCGAGTTCGAAGTACCTGACGGCGGCGCTGGAGCAGTCCGGCTTTGACGTGGCTGTGCGTCCCGCCACCGGACTGCCTTCCACGCTTCAGGAGTTGGCGCCGTTCGACGTCGTCGTCCTGAGCGATCTGGCGCGGTCCGTGTTGCCTGACGCGAAGGTCGCCGTCCTGGCCACGTGGGTGGAGCAGGATGGCGGCGGCTTGCTCGTTGCAGGCGGTGAGGCGGTGTTTGGAGAGGACGGCTATCGCGAGTCACCACTCGAGCGCCTGCTGCCTGTGACCTTCGAGCGCAAGGACGAGCCTGAAGTGGCGCTGGTCATGGTGCTCGACAAGTCGTGGAGCATGGCGGGCACGAACATCGAGATGTTGCGCGTGTCGGCGCAGGCCGCCGTCGATGTCATGAAGGACGAGCACACGCTGGGCATCGTCATGTTCAACGACAGCCTGGAATGGACGCTCACGCCTCGTCAGGTGGGACCGAATCGAGATTTGATCAAGAAGACCATCGCGGCGATCGAGCCGAGCGGTCATACGTTGATCTTTCCGGCGGTGGAGCAGGCGTATCTGGCGCTCCAGAAGGTCAAGGCGCGCGCGAAGCACGTGCTGCTGCTCTCGGACGGTCGCTCGTATCCCGATGACTACGAGACGTTGATCAACAAGATGGTGGCCGAGAAGATGACGGTCTCCTCGGTGGCGATGGGTGCTGCCGCTGACCGCGAGTTGCTGGCCAACATCGCGAAGTGGGGCAAGGGCCGCAACTATGCCGCCGACGATCCCAAGGACGTGCCGCAGATCTTCGTGAAGGAGGCCAAGGACATCACGTCGCCGGGCTTCGACGAAAAGCTGCTGAAGCCTGTGGTCAAGCACGCGGGCTTCCTCGATGGCATCGATTTCAAGAGTGCTCCGCAACTGCGCGGACGCACCGCCACTGTCATCAAGGACACGGCGCTGGAGTTGATCCAGACCGAAGAAGAAGATCCGCTGCTGGCGTACTGGCCGATCGGCGCCGGCCGGGCAGCCGTGTTTGCCTCGGACGTGAAGGATCGCTGGGCTGCGGACTGGATTCGTTGGCGCGGATATGGGCCGTTCTTCTCGGCGGTGGTGCGTGAACTCGCCGGTCAACGATTCCCGAACTGGTCGCTCGACATGGAGGTCTCGCCCGCGCGTG
>JBKJJZ010000078.1:0-3267 GCA_046597705.1 Vicinamibacterales bacterium
GGCGAGGCCGTGGCCGCGCTGACGGGGTTCTACAAAGTCGAACTAACCGACTTGCTCGTGGTGTGCGACGACGTGAATTTGCCGGTCGGGCGGTTGCGGGCGCGGCCCGAGGGATCGGATGGCGGGAACAACGGGCTGGCGTCGATCAGCTCGTCGCTCGGCACGGATGGGTTTTCGCGGCTCAGGATTGGAGTGGGCCGGGGGGATCCGCGGCGTGACCTCGCCGACCATGTGTTGTCGAGGTTTTCGCCGGAAGAGCTGGCTATTGTGAACGCGTCGATTGAGCGCGCGGTTGAGGCGGCCGGCGTCTGGATCAACGAAGGAATCGCGCGGGTGATGAACCTCTATAACCGCGCGGATGATGAAGTCGGGAAGTAGTTAAGGAACGCTCCTTGCCGTTTCCGATTGGGGAGACGGCCTGAATGTCCATAAGGAGGCACATGAGCATGCAGCGTCAGTACGAACTCGTCTATATCGCGATGCCGGACTCGACCGAAGAACAGCTGGCGGAATTGCACCAGCAGGTTCAGACGGTGGTCGATCGGTTCAGCGGCACCATTGAGCGCACCGAACCCTGGGGTCGTCGCCGCCTGGCGTACGAAATCAACCGCCAGCGGGAAGGCGTGTACGTTCTCAACATCCTGAATGGCCCCGCGGCCATGACGGCCGAACTCGATCGGCGCCTTCGGGTGCTCGACATCGTGATGCGGCATCTGCTCATTCGCGTGGATGAGGTGCTCGAGAAGGAGACGCGCACGCAGACGCGTCGCAAGGCGGCCACGGTGGCGCGGCGGTTGCGTCGCGGCCTGCCGGCTGAGCCGACCGAACAGGAACTGAGCCGCCGGAAGGCGGAGGCCGATGATGCGGACGGCGGCGGCATGGACGGCTTCGGGGAGGGAGACCGATGAACGACTTTGACAAGGACTCACGTGGTGGCGGTCGCGGCGGCGCCAAGGGCGCGGCCAAGGGCAAGGACGAGAAGGGCGCACGGCGCGGCGGTTTTTTCCGTCGCCGGCGGGTGTGCAAGTTCTGCGTGGAGAAGATTGATTACGTCTCCTACAAGGACGTCAAGGTGCTCACTCCCTTCATCCCGGAGCGCGGCAAGATTCAGCCGCGCCGTATTTCCGGAACCTGCGCGAAGCACCAGCGCGCGCTCCAGACGGCCATCAAGCGCGCACGCACGCTCGCATTGATTCCGTACGTGACGGATTAGGCGGAGAGACATCATGGCAACCGAAGTCATTCTCAGGCAGTACGTGGAACACCTCGGCAATCGTGGCGAGGTGGTGAAGGTGGCCGACGGCTATGCGCGCAATTTCCTCTTGCCGCGCAAGCTGGCATTGCGTGTCACCAGCGAGAACAAGAAGCAGATCGAACGCGAGCGCGCGAAAGCGGAGGCGCAGGAGAACGACGAGCGCGCAGCTGCCCAGCACCTGGCGGCGGCACTCGGCGCCGCGGACATTTCGATTGCGCGGCGCGTCGGCGAGCACGACACCCTGTACGGGTCCGTGACGTCCGGCGACATCGCGGAGGCCCTGGCCGCGCGGCAGATTAGCGTCGATCGCCGCAAGATCGTCCTCCCCGATCCGCTCAAGACCATCGGCGAGCATCCCGTCACGGTGAAACTCCACCGCGACGTGACGGCCACCGTGACGGTCAAGGTCGTACCTGCCCAGGCTGCGGGCTAGCGCCCGGGTTCGAGGTTCGGGGTTCGAAGTTCGAGGTTACCGGACCTTGAACCTGGAACCTCGGACCTAGAACCGGTATGCTTTGCGTCCCCTCATGGCTGACCGCACGCTTCCGCATAACCTCGAAGCTGAGAAGAGCGTGTTGGGGGCGATCCTCATCAACAACCACGCGTTCAACCAGGCGGCGGAAGTCATCGACGCGCAGGATTTTTTTCGAGATGCGCACCGGCGCATTTTTGAAAAAATGGTGGTGCTCACCGATCGCAATGATCCGGTGGACCTGGTCACGCTCAAGGACGAACTCAACCGCAGCGGCGAACTTGATGAGGTCGGTGGCCCTGCGTATGTGAGCGCGCTGACCGACGGCGTGCCGCGCTCCGCCAACGTGGAGTACTACGCGAAGATCGTCAAGGAAAAGTCCACGCTCCGGCGCTTGATCCAGTCAGCGAACGAAGTGCTGGGACGCGCCTACGACGCCGAGGAAGACGCCGACACCCTGCTCGATGAAGCGGAGCGGTCGATTTTCCAGATCGCCGAAGGGCGGATGCGGTCGGGGTTCGTGAAGCTGAGCGAGCTGGTCGCGGGCGGCTACGACATGCTCGAGGCGTTGCAGGCCAATCGGGGCCTCGTCACCGGCGTGCCCAGTGGTTTCGTTGACCTCGATGAGATGACCTCCGGCTTTCAGAAGTCCGACCTCGTCATCGTGGCCGCACGGCCCTCGATGGGGAAAACGAGCTTCGTCCTCAACATCGCACTCAATTGCGCGATGGAAGCCGGGAAGACCGTAGGTATCTTCAGCCTCGAGATGTCGAAGGAACAGTTGTTCATGCGCATGCTGACGTCCGAGGCGCGCGTGGACGCGCATCGGTTTCGCGGCGGCTTTCTGGGTGAGCAGGATTACGACAAGCTCAACACGGCGTTTGCGAGGCTGCACGAGGCGAGGGTGTTCGTCGATGACACCGCGTCGGCCGGGATCCTGGAGATGCGCGCCAAATCCCGGCGGCTCAAGATGGAGCATGGCCTGGACCTGCTCATCATCGACTACCTCCAGTTGATGCAGGGCCGCGGCAAGTTCGACAATCGCCAACAGGAACTTGCGTCCATTTCGCGCTCACTGAAGATCCTGGCCAAGGAACTCGAGATTCCGATTCTCGCGTTGTCGCAGCTCAGCCGCGCCACCGAAACCCGGGCCGACCACCGGCCGCAGTTGTCGGACTTGCGCGAGTCCGGCGCCCTCGAACAGGACGCCGACGTGGTCATGTTCATCTACCGCGAGGAAATGTACCAGGCCGCCGAAGGCGAACGTCGTCCTGAAGCCGATGGCGTGGCGGAGATCATTGTCGGCAAGCAGCGCAACGGGCCCATTGGCTCGGTCAACCTTGCGTTCCTCAAGCAGTACACCCGGTTCGAGAACCTTCAGTCCGGGCGGGGGTAACAGGTCATGACACGGCCCACCGTGGCCACCGTGCACCTGGACGCCATTCAGCACAATCTCAAGCGGATCAGTGCGCTACTGCACGACGACACTCCGCCGGGTCTAAAGACCCGCCCTCCGAAAGCCTCGGCAGCAGCCGCCTCC
>JBKJJZ010000152.1:0-15338 GCA_046597705.1 Vicinamibacterales bacterium
AGGTTCGAGGTTCGAGGTTCGAGGTTCGAGGTTCGAGGTTCGAGGTTCGAGGAGCCTGCGCTCACGCGCAGGGGCTTACTTGGCTGAGTAGAGAGACCGGCGGTGCCGCTCGACGAACTCACGCAACAACGGATCTGCGAGTCCGCCGGTCTGGGGCCCCGGATTCGCGGAGCTACTCCGCAGGTCTTGCTTACTAACCCGCCGCTGCGGCGCAAGGCGCAGGCTCGACGCGCCCAAGACTCCTGGTTGAGTTATCTATTGCTTCGATAAATGGTCGGAGAGTCGACTCACGAATTCCCGCATCTCGACCAGACAGATGGGGCCCCTGGTACCCCTGTACGAGGCGCAGCGTGTTATCGCTGAACGATCGCTCAGAATCTGATAGATAACTCAAAGTCGCATCCACTCCTCCTTGCATTCGTCCGGCCTCTGGCTGGCCATCACGAAGTGAATTTGCTCACTCAGGTCACCCCGCTGACCTGCCACAAGTAGAGGTCGCTCCTGGGGTGCGCCAAGTGGCCGACGCAGCGAAAGGCGCGGTGCGCATACTCAAAGTCATGTCGATTGCCTGGCCTGCGACACAGACTGTTCCACGCAACGATCCTTCCATCGAGTAAAAGGAGACTCTGTGTCTGTTGGTCGGCTCCTACAACAACGGCTCCTATGTGTGGAACTTCAACGCTCATTGGTTGCGCAGAGGAGGGACGACGCTGATACGGTGGTTCGTAGGAGTCGGCAAAGTGGAAGTCGGTCACGCAAGATTCAAACGAAGCAATCACGTGCTCGGTGTCGGAACTCGTAGTGAGCCTTGGAAGGCGGGATCCAGTCAGTGCATAAATCGCCGTGTCCGATTCCACAACGGCGAGCTCGATCTCATCGAGGGTCAGAGGACCTTGGATTTCCTCTTCCTCTTCCATGACTCAATCCCTGGGTGTAAGGAAGAATTGCTCTGTGGACACGGGTAGTCACACCCAACCCGAATGAGATGAACAGAGCGAGACAATACGTGCGAGGTGCAAGCGGACGATCAGGAAAGAAGACCTGCGAAACAGCTCCTCGAACCTCGAACCTCGAACCTCGAACCTCGAACCTCTTAACAACTCTGGCACTTGTGATTGTTCTTCGCGCCCAGTCCTTCGAGGAGCTTGATGGTCTCGGGGAACGGCGAGATGCGTGAGACGGGGCCGTTCGCCATGTCCACGGTCGTCTGTCCCCGGCGGCTCACGGCTAGGGGGTCCGCGCCCTTCGAGACCAGATACTGAATCAGCTCGTTGTCGCCACGCGCGGCGGCGTGGTGCATGGGCGTGTAGCCGTCGTTGTCGCGCTGGTTGACGTCGGCGCCCAGTTCTTCCACCAGGTACTTGACCGTCGCAAGCCACGCGTCAGGGGCGTGACGATGGGCGTTGCCGGCAAAGCCTTCGCCGTATTCCGAGCCCGCAGCCGCGTGCAGCGCAAACACGCCGGGACCGCCGCCTGGAACGGGGGGAAAACCGGAGGGGTCCATCGCGCCAGCCGCGACAGCGACTGTCGCCGGGACTGGATTGTCGCCATCAGGCACCGGACCACCGCCTCGGCCACCGGCAGCGCCACCCCGGCCACCACCGCCGCCGGCACCCCCACCGAAACCGCCGCGGCCTGCGGCCGCGCGGGCGACGAACGTCGGGATATTCGGATCGGCGCCGTTCTTGACCAGGAAGCGCATGGCTTCAACGTCGGTGCCGTAGGCTGCGCGCCAGAACGCGGTTGCCCCTGCGGAATTCGACAATCCACAGTTCGCGTTGCCGCAGTCGGTATAGACCATGTACCAAGGGTGCACCCGGATGCGGGCATTGACGTCGGCGCCCTTGTCGAGGAGCGCCTGCATGACGTCAAGGTAGTTCGCCTTCTGCTGGTCCATCTCCTGCGGCTGCGGGAAGCGCGTGCGTGGCTGCCATCGCGCGTTGATGGTGGCCCACAGCGGCGTGACGCCGTGGCTGTCGGACACCGTGTTCACGTCAGCGCCTCGGCGGATCAATTCCATCGCCACGTCGAACTGGCCGTTGATGAGCGCGACCAGGAGCGGCGTGTGGCCGTCGCCTGTCTTTTCGTTCACCAGCGCGCCGGCGTCAAGCAATGCCTTTGTCGTGCCGAGGTAACCCTGGCGCACTGCGTGATGAAGCGCGGAGAGGCCGCCCTTGGCTGAAATATTGGGGAGGGGCGTCTCTGAATTCACACCCTGGGCCTGCGCTGCCTGGCCGTCTGGTCCTGGTGGGGCCTGGCCGGCTCGCCCTCCCGGCGCTGCGCCGCCACCTGCTGCGGGATCCGGCGCTCCGCCGCGAGCGCCACCGCCTCGACCACCCGCGCCGGCAGCGGCCGGCGGGGCCTCGGGCACCTTACCCGTCGTGTAGTACTCACGCGCCACTTCAATGGCGCTCTGCATCTGCATGGGCGTGGGTTCTTCGCCCCGAGCCACCGCGTTTGTCAGCACCTGCCGCTGCAGGGCCTGTCCCTGCCGCGATTCGGCTCCGAACTTTGTCATGTCCAGCGGTTTGGTCTTCAACGTCACGTTCGCGCCGCGCGCGATGAGAACCTTCACCACGTCCAGCCGATCCGCGGACGCCGCGAACATCAGTGGCGTCTGACCCCACTCGGTTTCCTTCGCATTGATATCCGCACCCTTGTCGAGCAGCATGGTCACCACGGCGGCGTTCCCAGCGGACGCAGCCAGATGCAGCGGCGTGACGGCACCGGTCGATGACAGCGCTGAGACGGCCGCGCCGGCCTTGAGAAGCGCGGCAACCAAGGGCGCGCTCCCGGACCTGGCGGCCAGGTGCAGGGGCGTGTACTGTCCGAGCCGCGTGACGGCAGCGACGTTGCTGCCGGCGAACAGCAGCATGTCTGCCATCGCCTGATCGCCGTGTTCCGCCGCCCAGTGAATCGCCGTCATGCCATCGCCCTGCGGGGCATTCACGTCGGCGCCCTGTGTCAGAAGCGCGCGCACGGCGCTTCCGTCTCCACGGCGGGCGGCGTCAGCCACAGGACTGGGTTGTTGTGCCATCACGGTGGCGGCTGCGCTCGCGCACACCGCCAACACCACAGCAACACTCACCCGGCGAATGAGACCCATCTCTGCCCTGCCCTTCGTCAAACTAGTGTTCGACGGGTCTAAAGACCCGGCCTCCGGACGACCGCGTTCTACGCCAGCGAGAACGGCGCAGTGCTGTCGCCGAACGTCTTCATATCCATGCCCAGGCTCTGCATCACGGTCAGCATCACGTTGGCCATGGGCGTGCCGTCTTCAGCCTTGTGGTGGACGCCGCCCTTGAGCTGGCCGTTGGCGTGGCCGAAGAGCACCAGTGGACAACGACGGTGGTTGTGCACGTTCGGGTCGGCCATCGGCGACCCCCACACGATCATCGTCTTGTCGAGCAGGTTGCTGTCGCCTTCCATCGTGTTCTTCATGCGCTCGAGGAAGTACGCCATCTGGCTTACGCGGTACTTGCAGATCTTGTTGAACTCCAGCACGCGCAATTCGGTGTTTCCGTGGTGCGACGCGGGGTGGAACGGCTGGTTGGAGCCGCTTTCCGGGAACACGCGGTTCTGCGCGTCTCGGCCGGTCTTGAACGCGATGACGCGCGTCATGTCGGTCTGCAGGGCCAGCACCTGGATGTCGAACATCAGCTTCATGTGCTCGGAGAACGAATCAGGCACCCCGGCTGGGGCGTCCGGCAACTCGCGCGTCTCACCGCTGGTGTTGTGCGCTTCCACCATCTTGATGCGGCGTTCGATTTCACTGATGTGCTCGAGGTACCGATCGAGCCGCTGGCGGTCCGCCGATCCCAGCTGCGTGCGCATTGTGGAGACCTCGCCGTGCACCCAGTCCAGGATGTTACGCCGGGTCATGCGGCGTTCGGCGCGTGCCGCCGTGCTGCCGCCCGAGCCGAACAAGCTGTCGAAGGCCACGCGCGGATCGCGAATCATCGGCAGCGGTTCATTCGGCGACGCCCAGCTGATGGAGTCCGTGTAGGCGCACGAGTAGTTGTAGGTGCAGCCGCCGGCCTGGTCCAGATTCTCGATGCAGAACTGCATCGAGGGGAACGGCGTGGTCTGCCCGAACTGCTTCGCGTACATCTGGTCGAGCGACGTGCCCGCATAGATGTCGGAGCCCTGCGTTTGCTTCGGATGTGCCTGCGTCAGAAAGACCGCGCTCGAACGGTAGTGATCGCCGCCGATTTCCGGCGCGTTGAACGCTTCCGCCATCCGCACGTCCGTGTTGCTGACGATGGTGGTGTAGTCGCGATAGGCGTCAAGGGTGCTCAGGGGATTGTCGGCGACCAGCTTGTAGTCGCGGCCCACCTGCTCGGGCGCAAAGAGGAACTTGCTGGCGCCGAGGCTGTTGCACCCGGCCAGGCCATGCACCTCTTCGATGCAGACCAGCCGCGTATGCGTGGGCGCAGCGTTCCGCGCGGCCGCGCCAAATCCTGCCGGCACCATGGCATCCAGAAACGGCAAGGCCACAGTTGCTCCCGCGCCACGCAGGAACGTTCGCCGAGCCATGTGTTTTCCAGTGAGATACGACATCGCTTCTGTCTCCTATCGAATCGAGGTGCCGAAGGTTACTTCTTTCCCGTCGTGTTTACGGTCTTGCCAGCCGACGGAAGGTCCGGCGTATTATCCGCGCGGCTCATCCTGAACGCATCGCTCTTCACAATTCCCAGGATCAAAGACGACACCGGGTAGCCATTCGCTTCAACCCCCTTGGTAATCGCCCGGATCGTGGGCTGATCGTAATACTCGGTCCGGCGGCCAAGGGCGAACGCCATCAGGTTTTCGGTCAGCGTCCGCATCAACGGCACCGGGCGCTTGAGCAGCACGGCTGACAACTGCGCGGGCGTCGAGATCGATGTGCCGTCGTAGAAGTCGCCGCGCGTGTCGAGATCGCTGCCATTCTCACGGACGCGCCATCGAGCGGTCACATCGAAATTGTCCAGCGCGAGGCCAATCGGATCCATGAACAGATGGCACGACCGGCAGTTGGGATCCGCCCGATGCATCTCCATGCGATGCCGGGTGGTCAGAGCCTTGTCGTTCTTGGACTCGGCCGTGTTCTCGAGCGGCGGCACGTTCGGTGGCGGGGGCGGCGGCGGGGTGCCCAGCAGCACTTCCATCACCCACTTGCCGCGCAGGACCGGCGACGTCCGATTCGCCAGCGACGTCTGCACGAGGACGCTGCCCTGGCCCAGAAGCCCACGGCGCGTGTCATCCGGATAGGCGACCCTCCGCATCTGGCTGCCGGCCACGCCCGGAATGCCGTAGTGACGCGCCAGGCGCTCGTTCATGAAGGAGTAGTCGGCGCGATACAAATCCAGTGCGCTCGCATCACGCCGGACCAGATCGTTGAAGAACGTGATGGTCTCGGCGCGCATGGCGTCGGCCACGCGGTCATCGAAGTTCGGGAAGAAATTGGGATCCGGGTGAACCTTGTTGATGTCCTGCAGGCGCAGCCATTGGGCCGCAAACCGTTCGCCCAAGGCCTCAGATCGGCGATCCGCCAGCATCTGCTTCGCCACTTTTTCCAGGCCCGCCGGCGTCGCCAGCAGCCCCCTGGCGGCAGTCGCCATCAACGCTTCGTCTGGCGGCGTGCCCCAGAGGAAAAACGACAGACGAGATGCCAGTTCGTAGTCACCGACGCGATACGTCTCGCCTGCCTTGACGCGCTCAGGCTGACGTTCGAGGCGGAAGATAAAATACGGACTCGCCAGGAGCGCTTCCACTGTGGTTCGCACACCGCCCTCGAAACCGCCGGCCACGCGGCCGACATCGTAGAACTGCATGACGGCATCCACTTCGCGCGGCTCAAGCGGACGCCGGTACGCCGTGGCGCCAAGACGCGCGATGATGGCACGCGCGCAGGGTTTCTCGTCCGCCTGGGTTGTGGGCCGGCAGCTGAAGATCTTGCGGCGGCTCGGGGACTCGGAGAGCCCCGTCACCTTGATCGGTCCCTTGATGACGAGGTCGCGCACGTGCGGCAGCGTCGTAATGCCTGCACCGCCCGATCCGCCGCCTGCAAACGACCAGTCATGGGGGCGGATGAGATCCTCGTACGGGCCGTCGGTGCGGCGCACGAATGCGGCGGCCACCACATGCTGGCCGGCCTTCACCGAAATCGGCATCGTGAACATCGGCACGCCACCGCGGCCGTCGGCCGATTCAGCCTGCTGTGTCTCGTACTTCACCAGCGCAACGCGCTCGCCATTGATCGACACGTCAATGTCCTCGAACCGGCTGTTGTTCCCGCCGGTCAGATTAATCTCGAAGACGTAGTCGCCGTCGGCCGGAAACACGTGTTTTACCACCAGGCCGCCGCGCGTGCCGTACGGCGCGCCTTCGACGTAGTCCCAGGGGTGCTGCGACGCATAGCTGGTGTTGGCGTAGGTGCGGTCGAGGTTGGTCGCGTGCCGGTCACCCACGGCCATGCGGCTGATGTCGCTCGCCGCGTTGAGGAACGCCTCGAGCAGCGTGGCAGACAACATCTGCTCGTCGGCGATGTTGTCGAAGTTGGCGCTCATGGAATCAAGCGGCAGCCACTGGCCGGCATCGACGTCGAGGTCCAGCAGTTCTCTGATTGAGTTCGCGTACTCGACGCGATTCAACCGGGGAAATGTTCGCGACCCGGGATTCGGTTTGACAGCGGCCGCGGCATCGAGGCGCGTTTCAAGCGCCCACACGAGTCCGGCCAGACTCACCGCATCAGGTGGTGTTGTGCCAGGCGGCGGCATCATCCCGGCGCGCAGCTTGCGAACCATCCTCTCGGCCGTGGGCGCCTGATTCGCGGTCGCCGCGATCTGGAACGTCTCGAACGACAACCCTCCGGGCTTGGTCACGTCATTGTGGCAATCGACACAATAGCCCTGGATGATCTCGTCCGGACTCTCTTTGGTTTTTGCCGGTGCAGATGCCGCAACCGTGGGTGCCGCCTGACGCTGCGCATGCGCGCTCATCGTAAAAGCACGTCCATCAACCGTTGCGGGGACCTCGGATCGTTCCGCGACAAGGTGGCCTCCCGCCGCAACAAGAATTGCAGCGCAGAGTGCCGTGCACACCACTGTCCATCTGGCCGTCGTCATAGGTGTTTTGGAACTCCCGAGTCTTTCTGTTAGATCGCGATTGTCCAGAACTATACACCCTAAAACGGCGCTTTTGCTGTCCCGAACCGCGCCGATGTCACCTACAATGGGCACGTTTTCCACCGACTCGGAGGTACCTGTGAAAAAGCCGGCCCTGCTGACGTGTTTCGTCGTGTTTTTGGTGCTCGGATTCGCCCCGGCACCCGGCCTTGTCGGCCAGACGCAACGCCCCGCGGGTCTGCCGCCTACCGGGCCCGGCGGCACGGCGCCTGACACGGTCTTCATCGAAGATCTGACGTGGGCTGAAGTGCGAGACCTCATCCAGGCCGGCACCACAACTGTGATTATCGGCACGGCTGGCACCGAACAGAAGGGCCCGCACATGGTGGACGGCGAGCACAAGTTCGTCATGACGTATGCCGCCGACAAAATCGCGCGCGTCCTGGGCAAGACGCTCGTGGCTCCGGTCATTACCTATGTTCCAGAAGGCAGCTGGGAGAACCCCGGCGGTCATATGGGGAAGCCCGGCACCATCACGCTGCCTGAGGATCGTTTCGTGGAGCTGCTGGTCAGCGCGGGCCGAAGCCTCAAGGCCGGCGGGTTCAAGACCATCCTGTTTCTTGGCGAGTCGGGAGGCAACCGCACCGGAATGCGCACGGCCGCCACTCGGCTCAACGAGTTGTGGAAAGGCGAAGCGCGCGCGTTCTGGGCCGACGACTACTACACGAAATCCCACACGGATCAGAACAAGTACATCACCGACACGATGGGCATCCCGGCTGATCAGATCGGCGGGCACGCAAACCTCCTCGACACCTCGGAGATGCTGTTCGTCAACCCCAAGCACGTCCGGGCGAAGAAGATGGCGCCCGGTGGCGGCTATCAGAACTCGGGCGTGAGCGGCGATCCGTCGAAGTCCACCGCGGCACTCGGCAAGGTCTTCCTGCAGATCAAGATCGATAACGCCGTCGCCCAACTCAAGGGACTGATGGCAGGCACGATCGAGCCGGCCCCGCCACCCGCGCCCCGTGCTGGCGGAGCGGGCCGAGGCGCCGGCGCAGCCGCTCCGGTGCCGGAAGGGCCGCGTCCGACCACAGCCAGGAGCGCCCCAGCCGGCACTTCCCCCTCACAGGCGCCCGACACAGTGTTTATCGATGAACTGACGTGGGAAGAAACCCGCGACGCGATTAGCGCGGGCACCACCACCGTGATCATTCCCACCGGTGGCACGGAGAAGAACGGCTACCACATGGTGCTGGGCAAGCATAACTACGTGGTCACACACGCGGCGAACCTGATGGCGCGCAGACTTGGCAAGACGCTGGTGGCCCCCACGATTCAGTACGTGCCTGAAGGCAATCCCGATCGCCAGAATCCCGGCGCCATTTCATTGCCTTCGCCGGCGTACGATCAGTTGCTTGACGCCGCCGCACGCAGCCTGAAGGTGCATGGCTTCACGAACATTCTTTTCATCGGTGACAGCGGCGGCAATCAGGCGGGCATGACGGCCGTGGCCACTGCGCTCACCGAAGAATGGAAGGCGGAAAGCGTCAAGGTCCACTCGCTGACGGACTACTACGGCATCGGCCGCGAGCATTATCGTGCCTGGCTGCTGGCGCAGTTCGGATACTCGGACGATGTCATCGGCAGCCATGCGGGCATCAGCGATACCTCGCAGCTGTTGCATGTGCGGCCGGCCGGCGTCAGGAAGACCTTGATTAAGCCCTGGGGCGGTCCCACTGACTCCGGAGTGTCAGGCGACCCGGCGAAGTCCACGGCGGAAATCGGCCGCATGGGTATTGAATTCAAGATCAACGCGGCCATCGCCCAGTTCCGCTCGGCGATTGCGCCGCCACGCGGGGCCCGTGGCGGAGGGGCCGCGCCTCGCTGAGTGTGTTATCGTGCCCGCGGATTTTGGGAAGGTTGTTAAGGAATGTTCGACCGGCTTGCGCGTAATACGCTCCCGGTGTTCGCCATGGTGTTCACGATCACGCTGCTCGTCGTTGGGCTGGGCGCGCAAGCACCAGTGGCCAGGACAACGAAGGAGCGGGTCTACAGCGCGCCACAGGCCGCGCGCGGAGAGCAAACATACATGAGCACGTGCGTGTCCTGTCACCCGCCCGCCACCTACAAGGGCGCCGTGTTCATGAACTGGCAGGGCCGCTCGCTGAGCGACCTGCTCTCGTTTTTGAGCGAGAAGATGCCCAAGAACGATCCTGGCAGCCTCTCAGCGAAGGAATACACACAGGTGATGGCGTTCCTGCTGAAACTCAATGGCATGCCTGCAGGCCGCGTCGACCTTCCCGCGGACCCGGCCGCGCTGAAGGGCATCACGATCAATATTCTGCCGGACAAGATGCTCTCATCGCATCACGAGGAATGACTCACATGACAAACCGCTTCCGGATTTCTCGCAAGGTTGGCATCAGCGTCGTATCGGCCATCGCCCTCGTCGGGATGCTGGCTGTCTTCGAACAGGCACGACCCGCTGGTCAGGCCAGCGCGCTCGTGCGCGGCAACAAGCCCGGTGAGTGGCGGTACTGGGGCGGCGACGCCTGGAGCACGCGTTACTCGTCGCTCGATCAGATCAACGCCACGAACTTCGAAAAGCTCGAACAAGCCTGGCAGTGGAGCGCCAGTTCCTTCAATGCTGACGAGTACTACCGGACCACACCGCTGTACGCGAACGGCCGGCTCTTCACGCTGGCCGGCACGCGACGGCTGGCCGCCGCGCTGGATCCAGAAACCGGTGAGACCTTGTGGATGTGGCGGATGGATGAAGGCATCCGCTGGCAGAAGGCGCCTCGCCAGTTCGCCGGCCGCGGCCTCGCCTACTGGACCGATGGCGCGAACGAACGTGTGATTGTCGTGACGCCGGGATACCACATGGCGGTGCTCGACGCGAAGACCGGCCTGCCTGATCCGAAGGTAGGAAAGAACGGCATCGTCGATCTGATGGATGGCCTGGGATTCAGGATGGTGCCGCTCGCCGTGGATGATCCGGGCGCACTGAACATCAGTGACACCGCTCAGTATCGTGAGGCGAAACCTGGCGAGACGTGGGATGCCGCCAAGGGCATCGGCGCCGACGGCACGGTCGGCATTGATCCGAAGATGGGACAGATTGCCGCAAGTTCACCCGCGATCGTCGTCGGAGACGTGATCGTGGTCGGTAACTCGTCCATCCACGGCTACTACCCGACGAGACTTGTGAACCTGCCCGGCTTCATTCGCGGGTTCGACATCAAGACCGGCAAGCAGCTGTGGAAGATGAACCTGATTCCGCAAAAGGGCGAGTTCGGCGCCGAGACCTGGAAGATGGGTTCGGCGCCGGGCACTCCGGGCGTCGGCAAGAACGACGCATGGGCGCCGTACGCCGCGGATCCGGAACTGGGCCTGGTTTACATTCCAGTCGGCATGCCGCTCAGCGATGAGTACGGCGGCCACCGCCCTGGTGACAATCTCTTCGGGAACAGCATCGTCGCGATCGATGTCAAGACGGGCCTGCGCAAATGGCACTTCCAGATGGTCCATCACGACATCTGGGACTACGACACTCCGATGTCCCCGAACCTGCTCGACATCACCGTCAACGGCCGCTTGAGGAAGGCGGTTGCGCAGACCACGAAGCAAGGGTGGGTCTACACGTTCGATCGTGTCACCGGTGAGCCGCTGTGGCCGATGGTGGAAACGCCGGTGCTGCAGAGCGAAGTGCCGGGCGAAGAAACTGCCAAGATGCAGCCGATTCCTGCCAAGCCGGTGCCCTACTCGCAACAGGGGCTCGAAGAGGATGACCTCATCGACTACACGCCAGAGTTGAAGGCAGCTGCGCTGCATCTGGCGAAACTCTGCCGCATGGGTCCGCACTACATTCCGGGATCCCTCGAGGATGGTAAGACGCCCAACGGATTCACGTGTTCGTGGTACGCACCGGGCGCATCAGGGGGCGTCAACATTGACGGCGGCGCTGCCGTCGACCCAGAGACCGGATTTTTGTACGTCGCTTCACAGTCGGGCCTCAGCACCACCGAGGTCGGCAAGGACCCGTGCTCCGAGCATCGTTATACGCAAGCTCCGCACGACAGCTGCGGGCAAATCGGTGCGCCGGCGCCGCCACCAGGCTATGTCGCGCCTCAGCGCGGGCGCGGCGCGGGCGCACGCGGCGGCGGTGCGGGCCGAGGCGGCGGAGGTGGGGCGGCCAGTTACACCACTGCCGCGCCTGGGACGTCCACAATCGCGGGCATCTCGATCCTGAAGCCGCGTGAACTGGGTGGCATCATGGCCTACAACATGAACACGGGCGACAAAGCCTGGTGGATGGGCAACGGCGGAACGTACACACCCACGCCGCAGGCCGCGTCACCAGACGCGAAGTTGTTCGCGGGCGTGACGCTGCTGCCACAAGGCGGTCGCGGCCAGGCGCAGGTCATCACGACGAAGTCACTGGTGATCTATGGAACCGGCCGCAGCGGCGGCGCACCAGGCGCGGACCCGTTCCTCTACGCGGTGGACAAGGCAACGGGCAAGCAAGTGGGCGCGCTGCCGATTCCGACGAAGACCAGTGCCGTGCCCATGACCTTCATGCACAAGGGACGGCAATACATCGTCTTTGCCACGGGTGGCGGCGCGCAGGCGTCCCTGGTCGCGCTCCGATTACCCAGAGGCTGAGGGAGCGCCGCGTAAATTAGGCAATTGGGCAATGAAGCAATGGGCCAATGGAATGAGGCAATGATGCAGTTGGGCTAATTAATGAGCGAGTGCGGCGTGGGGTCATTAACCCGTTGCCCCATTGCCCCACTCCATTGCCTCATTGGCCCATTGCCTCATTGCCCAATTTACGTGCGCGCGCGACGTCGCGCGTACCAGTAGGCCCAGCCGGCGAGCCAGAGAACGATCGAGCCTCGAAGGCCGATCGAAACCGCCTCGCGCGCAGTAAATGGCCAGTCGTGTTGGAACAGCATTTCGCCGCGCTCGATCATCCAGTGCCACGCGTGATGCGCGACCAGCGCTGAGATCAGGATGCCGCCGATGCGCTCCGCGACGACGTAGCGAAACAGCAACTGGAGCGCCGGCACGATCACGAGCAGCGCCGCGATTTGCCCAAGCTCCACCCCTGCGTTGAACGAGACGAGCGACGTCACGAAGTGTGTGCCGCCAAACTGGAGCGTGTCGCGCAGCGCGAACGAAAATCCGAATCCGTGAACGAGCCCGAACAGGAACGTCAGCACCCATCGCCGTCGCATGCGAGAGACGCCCCTGCCCGTCAAGCCAATGACGTTCTCGAGGGCCATCCAGACGATGGAGAGCGCGATGAGTGTCTCAACCAACGGAAGAAACCACAGGCCGCTCGGCACGAAATCAAACGCCGCGGCCATCAGAGTGATCGAATGCGCCACGGTGAACGCGGTGACCATCACCACCAGCGGACGGAGCCGTCGAATCGGCACGACCAGGCACAGCAGAAACAGCAGGTGGTCAATGCCGCCAAGGATGTGCTCGATGCCAGACTCGATGAAGCGGCGCACGGCCTGATGCCATCGGGGATCCAGATGCAGCACCCCGGCATCGCCCATGTACTGGAACAGCCGCGTCGCGCCTCCCGGCGGCAGGAAACGAATCACGTTCAGAGTCCTCAGACCGAACCGAGCAAAGTCTGTTTCGATGGAGAAGGCTGACGCGTCCGAGCGGATCTCGAACTCGAGGAGGACGTCGAGTCGGGCCTGCGTCCAAATCAACTGCGTATCCGCCGGGAGCTGGGGACCCTGGACATGGGCCAGGGCCTGTTCCCAGGAGTCGAACGAACGGTCCGAAGGCAGGGAAAGTTGAACCGCAGTCATCACCGGGCGACCCAGCGCCTGGCCGTCCTCGTAGACCCGCACACCGTTGGCGATCCATATTTCCGCCGCCGTGCGGACGGGTTGGGCGGCGTTGGCAAGTTCCAGAAAACCGGGTTCGCGAGTGGGAAAGGTCACGTCCCGCATTGCCTCGAGGGGCGCTCGGACGAGCACCCGAAGCATCTTGCCCTCGGGCTTCACGAATGCGTGGACGGTGACGTCGGCGGGGATCTCGTGAGCGGCGAGGCGATCGTTCCATGCGCGCTGCCCCGCCCATCCAGTCAAAACCAGAGCGAGCGTAAGGCCAATGCGCCTGCGCGCTCGACGGTAGTCACGCGAAAGTCTCACGGGTTCAGCCGCCGGTAGTATACTGGCGCCCGATTTCACGACATTTCGATCGCACATCTCCACCAATGGAGCATCCCGGAGATCAACGATGGGCAGACAGTCTTCAGTTACGCGTACGGCAATCGGAGGGCGTCCCCTCAAAGGCGCCAAATTGGCCGTCGCCATTCTGGGTGCACTTGTTGTGTCTGGTTGGGCCAGCGTCAACGGGCTGGCACAGGCGCCGCCAAAGGCCGAGGTCGATTCGCTGTGGCCCAAGCCATTGCCTAACCACTGGATCCTCGGATCCGTCACCGGGGTGGCGGTGGACAGCCGGGATCACGTGTGGGTGGTGCATCGAGGTCAGGCGTCATTGAACCCGACGACGGAATCGGCACTTAATGCGACACCTCCGGGTTCGGAATACTGCTGCACCGCGGCGCCCTTCGTTCTGGAGTTTGATGCGGCCGGAGGGCTGGTGAGTCACTGGGGCGGACCGGGCACGGGATACAGCTGGCCGTTGAACCCGGGCGGTATCGCGGTGGATGCCGGCGGCAATGTCTGGATTACGGCGGCCGGCGTACCTCCTTCGGCCGCTGGCCGAGGGCGTGGCGGACGAGCCGGAGGCACTCCCGCTCCTGCGCCCCCGGAAGATGCGCATGTCCTGAAATTTGCGCGCGACGGCAAATTCCTCCTGCAGATTGGCAAGCCGGGTGACATCGGAGCGCCTGACAGCCGGACCAGCCTGAACAAGCCGGCCGCTGTCGAAGTTGATTCCGCGGCGAACGAAGTTTACGTCGCGGACGCGGGCAACCGCCGCGTCGTGGTCTTCGACTCAAATACGGGCGCGTACAAGAGGCACTGGGGCGCGTACGGAACGCCACCCGATGCGACCGCCCCACCGGCGTACGCCAGCGGCGCTCCGGCGGCAAAACAGTTCCGCACCACCACGTGCCTCACCCTGTCGAAGTCGGGTGAGCTGTTTGTCTGCGACCGCGAGAGCAATCGCATCCAGGTGTTCAAGAAGGATGGAACGTTCGTACGGGAAGCGGTGGTCTCGCCTTCCACGCTTGGCGGCGGGTCCGTGTGGGACATTGCGTTCTCAGCTGACGCCGCTCAGCAGTTCGCCTATGTCGCGAATGGAACGGAGCAGACGGTCCACGTGCTGCGGCGCGACACGCTTGCGCAGGTTGCGACGATCGGCAGCGGCGGTCGCTGGCCTGGCACATTCTACGGCGTGGGCTCGCTAGGTGTGACCTCACAGGGGCATCTGGTCACCGGCGAAAACCTTCAGGGCAAGCGCATCCAGAAGTTCGTGGTCAAGTAGGAGTGGGCATGAAGAGACGTATCTCAGTCACCGCCGGAGTCTTTGCCACGGGCCTCGTGCTCCTTGTCACCGCTGAGCGCGCGTTCGAACGGACAGCGGCGCAAAGCCAGGCGGCTTCAATGGTCGAAGCGCCCAGGTTCGAAGTCGATCCCACGTTCCCAAAGCCCCTGCCCAACGGCTGGCTGATGGGAATGACCATCGGCATCGCCGTGGATGCCCAGGACCACATCTGGATCGTCCATCGCCCCGATACGTTGTCGGCACAGGAGGCCGCCGCGGATGAGAATCCGCCGACCGCCAAGTGCTGCAAGCGCGCGCCACCCGTGTTGGAGTTCGATCAACAGGGCAACCTGCTGCGCTCCTGGGGAGGCCCTGGGCAGGGATACGAGTGGCCTGAATCGAACCACGGCATCTTCGTCGATCACAAAGGCATTGTGTGGATTGGCGGCAACGGCACGAACGATGCCCAGGTGTTGAAGTTCACGCAGGATGGCAAGTTCATCGCGCAGTACGGCCATGCCAACAAGACCGCAGGCAGCAATGACACGCAGAACTTCGGCCGCATCGCCAAAATTTTCGTCGATGCGAAGGCGAACGAGGCGTATCTCGCAGACGGCTACCTCAATAAACGGGTGGCCGTCCTTGATGCCGACACTGGCGCGTTCAAGCGGTACTGGGGCGCGTACGGCAACAAGCCTGACGACACCAACATCGGCCCGTATGACCCGGACGCCCCTCCAGCGCAGC
>JBKJJZ010000166.1:0-5649 GCA_046597705.1 Vicinamibacterales bacterium
AGCCCGCGGTACGACTCGATGCGAAGCCCATACGCGTACGGAATCGTGTCGCCATTCGCCAGGGTCGGGCGGCTGGCCAACCGGGTCATCAACGCGGCCGTTCCGTCTATCGGTGAAGCAAACTGCCGATTCCACCGCGCAAGGTCCTCGACCGACGTATACACGTTGTCGCCGCCAAAGGTCAGTGACGATGGGAATTGCGCCACAAGGCCACGGGCGGTCTGCCGATGGCCGACCACGCGGGCCCGCCGTTGCCCTGCGCCGCCGTCATCCACGAACGTGTCGTTCATGCCCAGCGGACCGAAGACCGCGCGTTGCATGTGTTCACTGAACGGTTCGCCTGCGACGCGCTCGACCACCAGGCCCAGCACGCCAAAATCGGAGTGACTGTATTCGTGTGTGCTGGCCGGCTCGAAGTTCAGCGCACGTTGCCCGGCCATCAGTCCGAGGAAGTCCCGCATGGTGACCACCGGACGCCCGGACAGGATCTGCAGTGTCTCGAAATCGCGGAGGCCGGACGTGTGCTGCAACAGATCGCGCACGCGGATGGGCCGACCGTAGTCCGGCAGTTCCGGCACCCATTTGCGCACATCGTCTTCCATCGAAAGCCGGCCGCGTCGTTCGAGCATGAGAGCGGCCAATGCCGTGAATGGCTTCGAGCCCGAGCCCAGATTAAAGACCGAGCGCGTGGTGATCGGGCGCCCATCTTCAATGCTGGCCACTCCGTACCCGCGCGCGAGGACGATCTCGCCCTTGCGATACACGCCGACGGCGCAGCCCGGGGCGTCGGGCCGGATGTGGCCAAGGAACAGCGCATCGACCTGCGCCGCCAGACCCGCGTCTTGAGCAAGCGCAGCCACCGGCCCCGTCTGGATCACGGCGGTCGCGACCACGATGATCGCGCTGACGGCGATCCACCGATGACTTCTCTCCCTCGCCGCCGCAGGCGCGATTGTTGTGGGCATTACGAGAGGCTGTGAAACGCCGCAGCGTTCTTCTTCCACGACGCCATGAGCAGCACAGCGAGAACTGCCAGAGCACCGGCCATGATCGCGAACGCCAGGGACTTGTAGTACCAGGCGTACGGAAAGAAGTGCGCGCCGGTGATGATCGCGTAGGTCATGATGAAATACTGCGGTTCGGTCAGCAGAATGGCGACCAGGAATGGAAAGTAAAATAGCTGCGCGAAGTTCAGCCACAAGCCCAGCGGTTCCAGCGGATTGCCCGGTGACTTCCACGAGGTCTTGAACACCTTCGACAACGCAAACGCCAGCGGAATCGTGATGCTGCCCGCGATGAATGTGAGCACGCTGCGGTTGTAGGCCGAGTCGTCCAGTGTCCCGATGTAGGCCAGAAGGAGCCACACCACCGTCGCCGAGGTGATGAAATCCACTCCGTTCTTGGCGTTCACCGACAGTTCGAGGCGGAGGCGATCGAACGTCTGCTGATCCATCTCGCGCATTCTAACGTCGAGAACGCGTCCTTGGGTGACAGCCGCTCAACCTGACTGCCGAGTTCAAGTTGAAGTCGAGTGAGTGGGACTTGCGATAGGACGCCTGAGGATCATGCCTGCACGTCAGTGCTATCATGCAGGCATGGCTACGCAAATCACGATTCGGGGCGTCTCGCCCGACCTGAGCCGGCGCCTCACCAAATTGGGTCAACGCAACGGGCAGAGCGTCAATACGGTGGCGTTGCGCATTCTGGAAGACGCCGTGGGCATCGAGGCCCGGAGGCAGCGGCTTGCCCGCTACATGACGTGGTCTCCACAGGACTTGAAGGAATTTGATGCCGGACTGAAGGGCCAGCGGGTGGTTGACGATGAGCTCTGGAGTTAGAGGAGAGCGCATTCCGCGCGTGGTGCTCGACACGTCGGCGTATTCGCGGTTTCGCGCCGGCGACACCCGCGTGCGGGATCTCATCGCCGACGCCGAAATTGTCCTGGTCCCGACGCCAGTGCTAGGGGAACTCCATGGCGCCTTCGAGATGGGGTCACGATCTCGCGAGAACCGCGTGGCCTTGAGTGAGTTCATGGGTGAGCCGTTCGTCAAGGCGATCGGCGTTGACGAGACCGTGGCGCGCCACTACGGCCGCATCTACGCCGGTCTGCGGCGCGCGGGCACTCCCATTCCAGCCAACGATATGTGGATTGCCGCGTGTGCCTTGGACCAGGGGGGCTGCCTGCTCACGTTCGATCACGACTTCGATCGCGTCGCGGGCCTTGATCGACTGATACTCGACGGTATCGAGATCGGGACTGACGATTGAGTAGTCCCGCAACCTGGGTGCGGCGTTCAAATCGAAGTCGAGTGGGTGGGGAGCCCGCTACGGTACGCCAGCGCCGCGCAGTTCGCGTGCCCGTCTTCGCGTAGCCGCAGTTCGAATTCCTCGGATGTCCATCCCTTCAGCACCGACCGGAACGCGCGAAGCGTCCCGTTGTGCGTGACGAGCAATACCCGTTTGGACGCGAAGTCGGTCTCTCTCGACCCAAGGAACATTCGCACTCGCCCGGCGACGTCCGCAAGGCTTTCGCCGCCAGGCGGACGAGCGAATAGCGGGCCGGTTGCCCGCCAATACTCCACGAGCCAGGGGAACGCCTGCCGCGCTTCGGTGGTCGTCATGTTGACTGCGTGCCCGGCGTCGCGCTCGCTGAGGAGTGCATCTTCACCAATTGCCATCGCCCCGCTGACATCGGCAGGCCAGGCCTCGAGAAGCGCCTCTGTGGTCTCGCGCGTGCGGCGGTACCCCGAGTGCAGAACCAGGTCGAAATGCCCGTGCTCTTCGCGCAAGCGCACACCCAGCGCCCGGGCCTGTGACCATCCGAGCTCGGTCAGTGCCGCCCGGCGATCCGGCACTCCCACAAACGGTGCTCGCGTCTCATTGTCTGAAAAAAAGAGATGGCCGGCTTTTGCCGCATTGCGGTCGCTCTGCCCGTGTCGGACCAGGACCAATAACTTCGGCACGATGGAACTCACCAGCAACATCCTCCCAAACCTCCACGCTCAGCTGCCGATGATTTTGACCAGCACCCGCTTGCGCCGACGTCCGTCGAACTCGCCGTAAAAGATCTGCTCCCACGGACCGAAGTCGAGCGCTCCCGTCGTGATGGCGACCACCACTTCGCGGCCCATGATCTGCCGTTTGAGGTGCGCATCGGCGTTGTCTTCGCCTGTGCGGTTGTGCAGGTAGTGTGAGGTCGGCGCGTGCGGGGCGAGCTGTTCGAGCCAGGCCTCGTAGTCGCTGTGCAACCCGCGCTCGTCATCATTGATGAACACCGACGCGGTGATATGCATGGCGTTGACGAGCACGAGGCCCTCGATCACTCCGCTCTCTCGCAAACACGCCTCAACCTCGGGCGTGATGTTCACGAACGCCCGCCGCGTGGGCAGCTCGAACCACAGTTCCTTGCGATAGGACGTCATAGGCCCGATCTTCGCACAGGGAGTTGCCCGGCCCACGCGCCTGCGCCGGTGAGGGTATCCCGACCTATAATCGCGTCAGCACGCTGCAATGGCTCTTCCACCCACACGCCCGATCGTGAACGCCGCCATCGTCGTATCCAGCCTCAGCGACGTGTCGGACGACCGCGACTACTGGTGGCGACAGTCCCCGGACGACAGGCTCGCTGCCATCGAGACCATGCGCCAGACCCTGTACGGCTATGACCCGTCTCCACGTCGATTTCAAAGACTTCTTGAGATTGCTCAACGCGAATCGCGTTGAGTATCTCCTCATCGGTGGTTACGCGGTGGGCTATCACGGCTATCCGCGAGCCACCGTAGACCTCGATGTGTGGATCGCGAGAACTCCAGACAACGCCGCGCGCGTCGTCAGCGCACTGCAGGCCTTCGGTTTCACGGATCCGGTGCTGACCAGCGATCTGTTCCTCAAGGCCGACCAGATCATCCGCATGGGGATACCACCTTTTCGAATTGAGGTGTCCACGACCATTTCCGGCGTGGACTTCGCCACGTGCCATGCGCGTCGCGTGGACGCCCTCATTGACGGCCTGCCGGTGCCCGTCATCGATCTGGCGAACCTGCGCCGCAACAAGAAAGCGTCAGGTCGATTCAAGGACCTTGATGATCTTGAGAACCTTCCGGTCGTGGACGATGACACCGCGTTGTAGCCGGTACATAGTGACGGCGGTGGCGATTGCCGCCGCCGTGATGCTCGGATGCGGTTCGAGGGGCGTCGTGCCGCCGGGTACTGTCCAGAGCCCACTCGAGGCACCATCCGTCTGGCTTGACCTACCCGACTCTCCGTTCGCGGTCTCACATCTCGGACCACAGGCTGTGCTGGTGAACCGAACCGGCGAGAGTATCTCGAAAATTTCGGTTGGTTGCGTCACGGAGTCGAATGGCCTTGTGACTGTTGTTGCTGCTCTCTGGATCACTGACCTTACCCACGGAGGCTGGACCCATGAATACCCGGCCAGGGGAATATTGGAGGAGATTGCGAGGCTTTATCGGGCCCCCGAATTGTTCGGTCCTGGGCCGACGCCACGACGCTGTCCCGCTGGCAGCAACCCGGCCATTACCGAGGCCGGTTCCCGCGGCGGCTTCAACTGGTCGGCCGAACGGACATTGTGGCCCAAGGGGCCGCCGCACGACACGCGGAACACCTGGAAGGTCAGTAGCAGGACGCCCCCGTCGTTTGAGTACGTAAATTTGGGAGGCTGCGGCGATGCCGATGTGTACGCAGCGAACAGTGCCACTACTGAAGTGCTGTGGGTTCAGGTTGATCTTAACCGCAAGAAGCTGCCGACAGCGCGACGTCCTCTGGTTGTGAATCTGGCGAACCTGGCTCAGGCTGAGAAGGTGGAAATCCACGTCTACCAGACCGACCGACACGACTGGTTCTGTTCCGATGTTTCTCGTTGGGATTCTGAAGCGCCAACGGTCTGGCTCCCTCGGCGCGGCACTCTCACCGTTTGGGCCGAGCCGCGGGGCCGCGACTTCGCTGATTACCCCGTGACCGTCCAAATTCACGGTGCAGATTTCGCAGGGCCCGATGGGGCGACGATTCGGCCGCCTCGACCTATCGAGATTAAGACCAGGGCCGGGGGCATGGTCGGCGGATAACAGGCGTCAGACGAGTTCCACCTCACCGTTTTGATCCCATGTTTCAAACGAGAGCTGCCAGCGCCGTATAATCGCGCCATGGCATCCCCGACATCGACCGTCGGCGGCGCACTACGCGCTGCACTCGATTTGTCTGAGGTCGGGATCGCACTGATGCGCCAGAATCTGCGCCGGCGCTTTCCCGAGACGAGCGAGCATGACATCGACCTGCGTCTCCGCGCGTGGGTGCAACACCGCCCGGGTGCCGAACACGGCGATGCGGTTGGCCGGTCTGTGGATCCCCGAACACGATTCGGATGACCCAACTCGAGTCGGTACTTCGACGAGCGGTACTGGTCTTCGGCACTCGACGAGCTGATCAACAGGTAGCCTGCTTCGTGTCGGCCCTTACCTGATTCGGATGTCCTGCCGCACCGTCTTCGCGACTTCGACCGTCACACGAAGCGATGCGTCGTAGATCGACTCCAGGAACTCCCGTCGCCGCAGTTCGTCGTCTTCCACATCAATGAGTGCGGCGAGGCGGTAGACGCCGGCAGGGAGATCGCGCGTGGAGAAGGCGCCGTCA
>JBKJJZ010000228.1:0-21367 GCA_046597705.1 Vicinamibacterales bacterium
CACTACTTCATGGGCGGCATCCGGGTCGACGCCGACAGCCAGCAGTCGACGGTGCCCGGCCTGTTCGCCGCTGGCGAGTGCGCGGCCGGCCTCCACGGCGCCAACCGCCTCGGCGGCAACTCGCTCTCTGACCTGATCGTCTTCGGCAAGCGCGCCGGCGAATACGCTGCCGCGCAGGCGAAGACCCAGGCGGCGCCGCAGCTGGATGACCAGGCGATTCAAGCGGCGATGAACAAGTCGCTGGAGCCGTTCGATCGCGGGAGCGCGTCGGAGAATCCCTACAAGGTGCAGTCCGATCTGCAGGACACGATGCAGGACCTGGTCGGCATCGTGCGCCTTGAATCCGAAATGAATGAAGCGCTCACGCGCCTGACTGAGCTCAACCGCCGGGCTGAAGCCTCCGGCGTGGATGGCCATCGCGAGTATCACTCGGGTTGGCATACCTGTCTCGATTTGCGAAACCTGCTGGCGGTGTCCGAGGCGATTACCCGCTCGGCGATCGAGCGCAAGGAGAGTCGCGGCGGTCACTTCCGCGATGACTTCCCGGACAAGGATCCCGCATTCGGTACCTTCAATGTCTCCGTCGCGCTGGCAAACGACGGCTCCATGCGCGTCTCGCACATCCCCATTCCTGACATGCCGGCCGAACTCAAGCAGGTCGTCTTTGATCAGCAACAATAGAGGATCAAGAAAACAGTAATGGCGCAGGCAACGTTCAGAATCTGGCGTGGGGGCTCCGACGGGAACGGGGCGTTCAAGGACTACTCGACCGAAGTGTCCGAGGGCATGGTCGTGCTCGACGCCGTGCATCGCGTGCAGGCGGATCAGGCTCCTGACCTGGCGTGCCGATGGAACTGCAAAGCCGGCAAGTGCGGCTCCTGCTCGGCGGAGATCAACGGCAACCCGAAACTGATGTGCATGACCCGGCTCAATACGCTTGATCTCACCCAGCCGGTCACCGTGGAGCCGATGCGCGCGTTCCCGTTGATCAAAGATCTGGTCACCGACGTGTCCTGGAATTTTCGTGTCAAGCCCGGCATCAAGAAGTTCAAGCCTCGCAAGCCGGATGCGGCCGATGGCACATGGCGGATGGCGCAACGCGATATCGATCGCGTGCAGGAATTCCGCAAGTGCATCGAGTGCTTCCTGTGCCAGGACGTCTGTCACGTGGTTCGCGAGCACAAGAAACACGACGAGGGCTTCATCGGGCCCAGGTTCTTTGTGTACGCCGCGGCGCTCGAGATGCATCCGCTCGACACCGAAGACCGCTTGCAGGATCTCAAGGACAAGAACGCGCTCGGTTACTGCAACATCACCAAGTGCTGCACCAATGTGTGCCCGGAGCACATCCACATCACGGACAACGCCATCATCCCGCTCAAGGAGCGGGTCGTGGACCGTTTCTACGACCCTGTCACGCGGCTCCTGAGAATGATCAGGTCCTGACCATGTTCCCGCTCAAGCCCCTCTCAACGTCGGCGGTTCCCGCTGCCCTGGCCAAGGCCGAGCGCTACCGGCTCCTCAATGAACCCGAGCAGTGCGAGAGCATCTGCGAGGATGTCTTGCGCGCCGATCCTGACAATCACCCCGCCAGGGTCATGTTGATTCTGGCGATCACCGACAGTTTTCCGCACACGACAGAGGCCGCCGTCCGGGCCATGGACCTGGCGGGCAGCTTGCCGTCTGACTATGAGCGCGCCTACTACGCCGGCCTGGTGTCAGAGCGCCGCGCTCGCGCCCTCCTGTCACACGGCGGCATGGGCCGCCGCGGTGCAACCCAATGGTTGCAGCACGCCATGGCTGACTACGACCGGGCCGACGCCATTCGCCCGCCCGACAATGACGATGCTCGGCTGAGGTGGAATGCGTGCGCGCGCGTATTCAACGCCCACCCGGAGCTGCTGACCGAAGACGACCAGCCAAACGCTCCGATCATGCTCGAATGATCCACATCGCGCTGCGATATCGGGCGAACTAGCGCTGGTAGTAGTCCGGTTGCGCTGGGTACTCTTCGGCCCAATGAACACCCGTCTTCGCTCCGCGTTTCTTCTCCTAGTCATCGCCTTTGCTTCGGCGCCCGCCCTGGCCGCCGACGCCGCCGAGACCCTGACCGGCGTCGTCAGGGACGCCGCCGGCGCAGTGGTTGCCGGCGCCGACGTCGAGGTTCTCACCGCAAGTCAGACTTCCGTGGCGTCGGCCAAAACCGATGCGCAGGGCAGGTTCTCAATTTCCACTCTCTTACCCGGCCCGTACATGGTCGTCGTGCGAAAAGCGAGTCTTCCCGAGGCCCGAGTCGCCGTGACCATTCTGGCCGGCAAGCAGGCCACTGCCGATGTCACGCTGGACGTCGTGACGATGCGGGATGACGTCACCGTGACCGCATCGAAGGACGTGCCGGAGATTGCCGGTCGCACCGGTCAACCGGTCAATGTCATTACTGCCACCGAAATTGCTGACCGCGCCAAGACTGGCGTGGCCCAGGCCGTGGATCATGAAGTGGGCGTGGCGCTGCAGCGCACCAGCTCGACGATGAGCGGCGTATTCGTGCGCGGGCTGACGGGAAACAAGGTCAACGTATTCGTTGATGGCGTGCGCTACTCGAACGGCGCGCAACGAGGCGGGGTCAACACGTTCCTCAACCTCATTGATCCGGCGGGGTTGGAGTCGATCGAGATTCTGCGCGGCCCGTCAAGCGACCAGTACGGCAGCGACGCGTTGGGCGGCAGCGTGCAGTTCCTGTCGAAAGCCCCGGCGCTCTCGTCGGCCGCTCGCGGATCGTTGAATCTGAGCGGCGGCACCGGACACAAGAACGGTGGCGGAAGCCTGTTTCTGTCAGGCGGCGGCGCCAGGGTTGCTGTGGCGGGCAGTCTCTCGGGCCGCGGTGTGGGACAGCTTCGCCCGGGGGGCGGCTTTGATTCCCACGCGGCGGTGACGCGGTTCCTCGGCATCAAGTCCGACCGTCTTATGGGCGAAAGGCTGCCCAACACGGGTTTCTCGCAGTGGGGCGGCCAACTCCGGGCGACGTTCGCACCCGGCCAGAACACCCGCTTCGTGACCAGCTACACACAAAGCAGGCAGGACGGCGGCGATCGCTATGACCAGCTGCTGGGCGGAGACGGCAACCTGATTTCGGAACTCAACGACATGAAGCTCGACATCTTCACGGCGCGCATGGAGCAGATTGGCGCCGGGCCGTTTCAGTTCGTCTCGCTGACCTATGGCTTGAACAGCCAGCGGGAGGAACGCGTCAACCAGGGGGGCCAGGGATCGGCCACGGCCACGATTGGCCACGAGCCTGAGCGCACCACCTCGCACAGCATCGCCCTCAACGCGCTGCGACAGGCGTCCCAGCGCTTCTCGTTCAGCCTCGGCGGCGACATGCAGTTCGAAAAGATTTCCTCCGGAGGTGCCTTCAACGTCAATGCCGTGACCCTGGTTGAGACGGCCCGCCGGCCCCGAGTGCCGGATGGTGCACGGTTCAATCAGGGAGGCGTCTACGCCACAGGAACCTTCGACGCGAGCGCAAGGTTCAGGCTCCTCGGTTCGGTCCGGTATGGCCACGCCTCCTATGAGGCGAGCGCGCTGGACGCGAAGATCGTGGGCGGTGTCCCCCTGTGGCCGAATGATTCGATTTCCTTCGATGGCGTCGGCTTCCGCGCGGCGGCCATCCTCACGCCGAACGACAACTGGACGATGAGCGCGCTTGTGAGCCGGGGCTTCCGTGCGCCGCACATGACCGACCTGGGCACACTTGGCTTGACGGGATCCGGTTTTGAAGTGGCGGCCGCGGACCTGCGAGCCGCGAACTTCAACGGCACGATCGGCACGACGGCTGACGGCGCAGCCGTGTCGAAGGGTGAGGCTGTGGCTGATCTGGTTCCTGAGACCAGCCTGAACTACGAAGCAACGATCGCGTTCCGCAACTCGCGGTTCCGTTCGGACGTCACGGTGTTCGTCAACAATGTCCGCGACAACATTCAGAAGGTCGCGTTGATTCTTCCGGCCGGCGCGGTGGGCAAGTCGCTTGGCGGCACGCCGATCACGTCGCAGAACGCTAGTGGCGCCGTGTTCGTGGCGAGCACCACGGTTCCGGTGCTGGTGCGCGCCAACTTCGACAACGCCCGCATCTGGGGCATCGAGCATTCGATGGCGGCCAACTTTGGGTTGGGCCTGACGGCGCGAACGGCCTTCACGTACTTGCGCGCGGAGGATACCGACACCCACCTTCCGCCGAACATCGAGGGCGGCACTCCGGCACCAACGTTCTTCGGCATGCTCCGGTGGACGCATTCCAGCGGCAAGTTCTATGTGGAACCGTACGTCGATGCTGCCTGGGAGCAGACGCACCTGTCGTCGCTCGACCTGGGCGACCGCCGTACGGGTGCCGGACGCACGACCACGAGCATCCGCAACTTCTTCAACAACGGCGCACGCAACCGCGGTTGGATTGGGAACGGCGCCGACGGCGTGGCGAACACCACCGATGACATCCTGATCCTGACGGGCGAGACCGTGGCTCAGGTGACAACGCGCGTTCTCGGCTCCGCCACTTCATCGTCGCTCTTCACGGCCATTCCGGGATATGTGGCGTATGGCCTGCGTGGCGGAATCAGCGCCGGCCAGCACGAGCTTGTCATCGACTTCGAGAACATCGGCGACAAGAACTACCGCGGCCTGAGCTGGGGCATGGACGCGCCCGGCCGCGGCGTATCGTTTCGGTACGGACTCAAGTTCTAGGTTATCGTGAGCGCTCATGCGCCGCGGAGCCTGCCTCGCCTGCATCGTTGTCGGCCTGGCCGTCGTCGCGGCGCATCCTGACGCCCAATCCCCATCGGTCCTGCGGTGGGGCGGCGATCAGGAGGGCGGCGCACCCTTCGTCCAGGCTGACCCGCAAAATCCGAATCTGCTGGTTGGTTTCGATGTGGACATTGCGGCGCTCATCGCCGCCGAGCTTGGCCGGCGGCCCGAGTTCCGCCAGGTGTCTTTTGCATCCCTCGATCAGTCGGCCCTCCGCAATGACTTTGACATCGGGTTGAGCGGCATTGAGAACACGCCGGCCCGCCGCAAGATGGTGCCGACCAGCATTCCCTACTATGAGTTCCGTGAGGTACTCACCGTGCGTGAGGCCGACCGCGAGCGCTTCCGCACGTTGGCTGATCTGGCCGGCCACGCGGTGGGGACGCTCGGGGGCACGATCGCCGCCGAGATCCTGGAGAAGGCCCCTGGCGTCATCGCGAAGCCGTATGACACGGACGTGCATCCGTACAGCGATTTGGCGATCGGACGCGTCGATGCGGTCCTGCTGGATCACCTGCTGGCGGACCGCGCGATGCGCCGTGAGCGCGGGCTCTACACGCATCCCACCGCTGTGGCCACGAGCCAGTACGTGGTGGTTGTTTCCCCGGCGGAGCCGCAGCTGCTGACACGCGTGAATGAGACGCTTCGCGCCGCCATGCGCGATGGCCGTCTCGAAGCCATCCTGCGCAAACAACCGGGCGTCTGGAATGACGATCAGCCGAAGCTGTTTCAGTCGCTCCTGGCCACCACGCCAGGCGCGCCTGCCGACATCCCACAGGAAGCCCAGTCGCTCTCACAGATCGAGATGACCTGGCGATTCCTGCCGAAGATCCTGCTGGGCGCATGGAGAACGCTGTGGCTGACCTGCGTGGCGATGGCGATGGCGGTGGCCCTGGGAATTGCGATCGCCACCGGACGAGTCTACGGCGGTCGCGTCACGCGCCTCCTGCTCACGACCTACGTCGAAGTCATGCGCGGCACACCGATCCTGCTGCAGCTGTTCGTCATCTACTACGGCCTGGCCAGCGTGATCACGCTCGACGCGTTCACCGCCGCGTTATTGGGCCTGGGTCTCAACTACGCGGCATATGAGAGCGAGATCTACCGGGGCGCGCTGCAGGCAATTCCTCTCGCGCAGCTGGAGGCCGCAAGGGTACTCGGCCTCACCGAAGGGCAGAGCCTGAGGCTGGTGCGCGGGCCGCAGGCATTCCGGCTGGCACTGGCACCCATGACCAACGACTTCGTGGCCATGCTGAAGGACTCGTCACTGGTCTCCGTGATCGCCGTGCCTGAGCTTGCGAAGCAGACGCAAATCTTCGCGACCAACGTTGGCAGCTGGGTGATTCCGGGCGTGCTGTGCGCGGGACTGTACCTGGCGATGTCGTTGCCCGTGGCGCACGTGGCACGGCAGCTGGAGGCGAAGTGGAAGGCGCCGACCGCATTATGAGCGGCGTCCTTCACGTTCGAAGCCTGCGCCTTACGCGCGGGTCCCGCGAGATCCTGGCTGGCGTGGACCTCGAAGCCGCGCGAGGCGAAGTCGTCGTCTTGATGGGCCTGTCAGGTTCAGGCAAAAGTACGATCCTTCGATCGATTGTGGGCCTCGAGCCGTTTGATTCAGGATCGATTGACGTGGATGGCGTGGTGCTGGCGGCGGGCCCGAGACCGTCGCCGTCGGTCCTGGCGCCCCTGCGCCGGAAGATTGGCATGGTCTTCCAGTTCCACGCGCTGTTCGAGCATCTTTCCGCGCTCGACAACGTGTGCCTGGCTCCGATCCATGTGCAAGGCCTGTCACGCGACGAGGCGGTCACGCGGGCTCAATCATTGCTCGCTGAACTTGGCATTTCGGGCAGGGCCGCGGCCTTGCCGCGCGAGTTGTCGGGCGGGGAAGCGCAGCGCGTGGCCATTGCACGATCGCTTGCGATGGATCCGCCGCTGCTGTTGCTCGACGAGCCGACGGCGTCCCTTGATCCGGCTCGCCGCACAGAGCTTGGCAGCAGTCTGCGCGCGCTGGCGGCGAACGGCCGGTCGCTCGTGCTGACTTCGCACGACGTCGACTTCGTCCGCGATCACGCCACGCGCGTCGTAATTCTGGCGGAAGGACGCGTCGTCGAAGCCGGCGATCCGCATCAGGTGCTTGACACGCCTTCACACCCGGCCACGCGGGCACTGCTGCAGCGTCAGGACAAGAGTCGTACGTAGGGCGTGCCAGTACGTAGGGCGTCCCTCCAGGGGCGCCAATTTACAAGGAGTAGGGCGTCCCTTCAGGGGCGCCAATTTACAAGGGGAGACACATGAAACAGACAGCCGTAGGAACTGTCCTTGCCGTTGTGACAGCCGCTGTGATCCTTGCCGCACAGGGACGCGGAGCCGCCACATTCTCAATTGTCGAGGCCGGCATTCCTGATATGCAGGCCGCGCTCGCGTCAGGCCGCGTGACGTCGGTTGGTCTCGTCGAGCTGTACCTGCAGCGCATCGCCACCAACGAAGACCGGCTCAATGCCGTGATCGCGATTAATCCAGGGGCGCTTGAGGAGGCCGCGGCGCTTGACGCGGAACGTGCGGCAAAGCGCCTCCGTGGTCCCCTGCACGGCATTCCCGTCGCGGTCAAAGACAACATCCACACCACGAACATGCCGACTACCGGGGGTGCGCTGGCCTTCGACGGCCTGATGCCGCCCTATGAGGCCACGCTGACAAAGAACCTTCGCGACGCCGGCGCCATCATCATCGCCAAGACGGGAATGACCGAACTGGCCAATTGGGTGGCCGTCGGAATGCCGGGCAACTACAACGGACTCACGGGCTACGGCATGAACCCGTACGACCCCAGGCGCGATCCTCGCGAGGCTACGTTTGACGGACGGCCGGTGCTGGGGACCGGCGGATCGAGTTCCGGGATCGGTACGGCCGCCAGCTTCTGGGCGGCAAACGTGGGCACGGAGACGTCGGGCTCCGTGTTGAGCCCGTCGAACCTGAACATGCTGGCCGGCATCAAGCCCACGGTCGGGCGCATCAGCCGGTACGGCGTGATTCCAATCACGGCCGACCAGGACACACCAGGCCCCATGGCGCGGACGGTGACCGACGCGGCGATTATGCTGGGCGCGCTCGAAGGACTCGCGCCCGATCCGAACGATCCAGCGACCTCAACATGCCAGGCGCCGCCCAATCGCGACTATCGCCCATTCCTCAGGGCCGACGGCCTGAAGGGTGCGCGCATCGGCATCCCGCGCGCGTTCTTCTTTGACGGGACTGTTGTTTCTGGATCATCGGACCCGCGCGGCGGCTTGAGCCCCGATCAGGCCAAGGCGATGGCCGAGGCGATCGATATCCTGAAGCGGCAAGGCGCCATCATCGTGGATCCGGCGGACATCCCGAGCGTGGTGGCCCAAAATGCCGACGACAATTTCCTGCTCTGGCCCATTTGTGGCGGCCTCACGGATGTGAAGGGGCAGGACGCGAGCTGTTCAGTGGACTTCAAGTACGGCATGAAGCGCGACTTCAACGCGTGGCTGACTTCGCTTGGTGCGGCGGCGCCGGTCAAGACGCTCACCGAGTTGCGGCAGTGGAACGTTGCGCATCAGAAAGCGGGCGCGATCAGGTACGGTCAGGCGCTGCTCGACATCTCCGACGAAATGGATGTGAACGTGGACCGCGCGCGCTACCAGGCCGATCGCGCCAAGGACCTCCGTCTGTCGGCAACCCAGGGCCTCGATGCGGTCATGAAGCAATTCCAACTGGACGCTGTACTGTTTCCAGGTGCCAGCGGTGCCGGCATCGCGGCCAGACCGGGCTACCCGACGGTCATCGTGCCGTTTGCGACGGTGCCCAACAGGCCAACGCCGGCGCTGCCGGCAACCTTCAACGCTAAGCCGGCGCCGTTCGGCGTCAGCTTCACCGGACTGGCCTGTGCCGAGCCGCGCCTGATTGCGATGGCGTACGCCTTCGAGCAAGCCACGAAGCGCCGGGTCCCGCCCGTGCTCGATCGGCGCTGACGCGATCACGGCCGGGTCTGAAGACCCGGCCTCCGAAGAAAGATCGCAGCTACCGTCGTACGACGACGTCGTCAATCAGGATTGTCGTCAGCTCGGACCTGGTGTCTTTCTTGTTGTTGTATCCACCAAGGATCAGCGTGTGGGTGCCGGCAGGCAGCACGCCGAGATCGATCGTGACCAGCTGCCAGCCGGTCGTGATCGCACTGCCGCCGTTGCCGTTGCCGCTGAGTTGCGCCACCCAGTCGGCGGCGCCGGCTGACTTCTGCACGCCATTGATGCTGGCCAGCACCTGGCTGATGTCATCGCTTTCGTATTCGCTGCCCTGATTCATGTTGTAACGGAACGACAAGGTCACCGTTGCGGAAGCCGACAGTGTGAAGGTACGCCGCCATCCGCCCGACATGTTGGCGATCACCTTCTTGTCCACGCCACCGACATCGACGCGAAGGGCTCCGCCGGTGAAACCACCACTCGCCACGCGCACGCCGTTCGCGTAGGCCGATTGTGTCGTCCCGCGGAACGTGTTGTCGAGATACGTGAAGCTGTCCGCTGATGTGTTGAAGTTTGCCGAGAAGATCGTGACAGGCACCACCGCTGTCACCGTGATGGACACGGCAGCCGGCGCGGACCAGGCCTGCCCATCGCTCACGCGGTACGTGAATCCATCCGGCCCCACGTATCCCGCCGCCGGTGTGTAGACAAAGGATCCGTCGGCGGCAAGGCTCAGGGTACCGTGGCCAGTGGTGGTGACGACTTCCGCAACAAGCGGACTGCTTTCAGGATCCGCGTCGTTGCCAAGGACGCCAGGCGCGGCCGTTGTCAACGTGTCACCAGACTGGACGGAGTAGGACTCGCCGGTGGCGACAGGCGGCTGGTTGGGAGGCACGTCAACGCCAGTCGTGAACCTCCAGACCGGGCCCTTGCGCGTCTTGCCGTTGCCGTTGGTCACCGTGACCTGCCACTCGTATTCGGTGTTGGGCAGCAGCCCGGCCGGCACAATCGAGGCGGTTGCTCCGCTGCTGACCACTGCCGTGCCTGCGGTGGCGAATGCACCACCCATCGGGAAGTCGAGCGTGAATTCGCTGTCTGCGTCACTCTCGTACTGATTGAGCCACGGCGAGTACGTCTGCACGTAGACGCGATCCTCGTCGGGAACGAAACGCAGGATCCTGAGCCAACCCTGGCCGCCCGACGATCGGTCCTGGTAGTCGGCCAGCATCTGGAATACCGGATGGCCGTTGGCCACGTCAGTGCGCCTGGATTCGCCGTGGACGTGGCCCGCCAGCATGAAATGCAAATTTGGACTGGGTACGGCCAGGTTGTCCCAGATGTATTGCGTGGTACCGCAGACGTGAGTCGTGCGCTGGGCCGACAGGTCAAGGTACGCGTGGGTCGTCATCATCCCGATCCGATCGGGGAAAGAGTTCAGGATGCTGCTGCCCCACGCCACGACCGCCGTCGTCGGACAGAAGTCGAGATGGACCCACACGAAGTCCATTCCACCGGCAGAGAACAGCTGGTAGTTGTTGTCATTCAGCGTCTGATAGTGCCCGCCGTACCACGGATACACGCCCTGGTAACGGGTGTACGGAAAGAAGACGTTGTAGAGCGTGCTGGGCTCGTCGTGATTGCCGGGAGCCATGCCGTAGGGCACCACGCCATCCAGGATGCTCATGCTCGCATTCGCCGCAACCCATTCCGAATTCACGGTCGAGTTCTCGACGATGTCGCCTTCGTGAGTGACGAAGACGATGTTGCGGGCGGCCTTGTTGTCTTTAATCCACTGCGTCTGCGCCGTGAAGATCGCCGGGAAGGCCTCCGAGTAATGCTGCGTGTCCGGCAGCGCGATGATAGTGAACTCAGGCTCGGCGGCTCGACGGATGCCAATCGACACGTTGAGCGGCCCGCCTGTTGGCGTACTCACCATCGTCTGGAGTGCCGCGCTTGGTGACACACCGACGGCGCCGTCGAGTGGCGCCACGGCCACCGGCTCGTCGGGCAGTGCCGGGTCCATCGTGAACTCGAAGTCCGCCGCCGCCCAGCTCTGCACGCCGTTCAGGTCGGTGACCCGAACATTCCAGAACCACGTGCCCGCCTGCGAAACGGTGGCCGGGAAGCTGATGCTTGCCGAAGTCCCCGAGACCGGCTGTGTGGCGAGCTGAACGAGCTGGTCCTTATACACGACGGTCAGGACAGGGGAATTGCCGGACTCGCTGCTGTCGAAGTCCACGCCATCGGTGCCAGAGTCGGTGGCCACCATGCCGTAGTTGGCGACGCCGTCGCTCCATTCCTGGACAAACTTCGTCACGTCGATGAGCCGCTGGCCTGTTGTGGTGCAGTCGCCAGGGAGCGCCACGCCGGCATTTGACGCCGCGCCGTCGGCGCCCGCCGTGCTCCACGGCACACCAGTCTGCCGCTGACTCCACGTGGCCTCATCCTCGATCCATGCTTGCGTCAAGCGGTACAGGTTCATGACCGCGCCGGCGTTTGTGCAATTGACTTGAAGCGTCGCGGAATTGATCACGGCGCCTGACGGCACCTGTCCGAGGCCAGCACCGATGAGCGTGGGAAATCGAAGCAGTCCGTGTGAATGAGGTGTCAGGCCATCCACGTTGATGGCAAGGCCGTTGCCGTTGGTGGTTGAGGGTGTTTCCGCGGTGATCTGTGCGTCCTCCACCTGAGAAGGGCCTGCGAATATCGCGGTCTTCGGCGTGCCGCTGATGAACAACTCGGCGGTGGCCAGCCCGGCCGGGGCCGATGCATTCGCCGTAAACGTCACGCTGCTGCTGTTCGAGGTGGCATGGTCGATCGGGGTCAGCAAGCTCACCGACGGTGCAGGAACCTGCACGGCAGCCGCGACCAGTTCGAAATCGAAGCTGATGTCGGAGCTGGCCGCCCCGGACTGGTGCAGTTCTACCGCGATCACGTTATTGCCGGCGACAAGTTGCGAGGGATCCAGGGGCGCTTCGAACCACTGGCTTTCGGTGGTTCCGCCGACCGCCGTCGAGGCGAGCGTCGTATTCGTCACCGTCCCCGTGGGCATGTTCGATCGCAGGACCTCGATGTCGTTCAGGTAAACCACCACGCCATCGTCGCGCACGAACCTGGCGGTGAGGGCGGCGAAGTCTGCCGGCGACGCCACGGTGAAGTTATGGCGGAAGTAGTAGGTGATGTAGCGGTTGGAGATATCGCCGCCAAACCCCAGCGTCGTGATTTCGTCGCCGTCACCGTAGCCGAGTTGCGCGAATCCTGTGGACCACGTCCCGTCGGAATAGCCAGGACTGCGCCAGGCTGTGCCCAGGTTCGTCCCCAGGTCGTTGTACTTCCACGAGGCGCCGGCGGGAATCAGCGTCTGATCAGTCGTAGCCACCGTTCTCGCCTGACTCTGGCAGAGCAGCAGGAAAATGACGGCCAGAAGGGGAGCAGCGGAATGTCGGCGCATAAGCATTGATTGTATGGCTGTTACTACCGCGCCACTGCGGCACTATTGTTGCGGTTGTGAGAGGCTGCGCGAAGCACACCCGTTTTGGGATCGCGGCTGATCGCCACCCACAATCCCTCTCCGCCAAAACGCACGTCACTGGGATCGACTTCCTGGTACTTATAGCCCGCTTCGTCAAGCACGGCCTTCGGGAATCGGCCCTTCGGGACGCGAAAGGTCAGCTTCCCAGTCTTCAAATCAGCTTCCGGCAGAAGGAAATCCGCGGCATCGATGGCCGCGTCCACCGTCATGCCGAAGTGCATGACGTTGACCAGCGCCTGAAACGTGCGCTGATGCAGGCCCGAACCCATGGACGCAAATCCCATCAAGGGCACGCCCCCTTTGAAGAGAATGCCGGTCTCCGTGGGAGCGGGCAGCCGTTGCCCCGGACCGGTTCGCGCAATGGCCGCCTGCTGGAACGATCCGGGGTCGCCGATCGAGATACCGTCGATGTTGATTGCCGTGCGTCCCCAATCCACGCAGTTGATGCTTTGCGTGATCGCCGCGATGTTGCCGTCCTTGTCAATCGCCACCACATCGTCGGAGTGATGGCCGGCGGGAGCTTTCCATTGGAACGGGCTGGCGCCGCTCTGCATGCGCTTCCAGAGATCCCGCGCGAATGCCGGGGATGTGCGTGACGGCGCAGAAAAGTCGAGGCCCGGATAGAGCTGGCTCTTGAGCGTTGCGGGAAGGTAACCGAGCGCGTTGACCTGCGAGATGTCGAGGGCCTTTTTCAGCGCCGCACCGGACTTCGTCCAGTGCACGTCCTTGTTCAGGCCGGAGGCCAAGGCCAGTTGCTGGGCTTCGATCATGTTCACGCCGCCGTCGTTGGGTGGACGGTTTGTGTAGATCTGATATTCGCCGATACTCGCGACCAGAGGTTCGTCCCAAATCACCTCGTATGACGACAGGTCCTCGAGCGTCATCGCGCCGCCATCGGCCTGGACGGCAGCTACGAGCTTCTTCGCCCACGGTCCCTTGTAGATGTAGTCCGTGCCCTGTGTGGCCACGGCGCGCAGTGTCGATGCGAGTGCTGGCTGTTTGAATGTTTCGCCTGCCTTATACGCAGACCCATCTGACTTCATGAAGATGGCGCGGGTCTCGGGCAACCTCGAGAGGTCTTCGCGCCTGAACTGAAACTTCTCCGACAGATGGTGGGTCACCGGCATGCCGTGCTCGGCGATGTAGGTGGCCGAGTCGAAGATTCTGGCGAATGGCAGGCGGCCAAAGCGGGCGTGCGCTGCGCCCACGCCTTTCAGGAATCCGCCGACCAGCGCGGAGCGTCCGCTGACTGCGGTGCCTCGTAAGCCTTCTGGTGAAGCCATGCTGATGCTGCCGGGAATTGTCGAAGCGTTAGTCTCGCCACGAACCGTGTTCCACTCGGCGTTCATCGTGTAGACCTTGCCCGATGATGCCTCGTAGTAGACGAGCGAGAGAATCCCGAAGTAACTGATGGGCGCGCCCGCGGTCACGGTGACTTGCGTGACTGCCGCCGTCAGTGCGGCATCAAGCGCGTTGCCGCCCCTGGCCAGCGCTTCCAGTCCGGCGCGCGCGGCGATTCCGTTGTAAGCCACCGTCACAGCGCCGTTGCGGCCCGTGGCCACTCCAGCCCTGGTGCGATCCACGTTCTGGGCCGCGATAAAGCGTTCGAACTCGCCCTTTGGCCAGGTGGCCGGAGAAATATCAGCGACCGCGGACGGCGCCTGCGCGGCGGCTGAGACCACGGTCAGTACCAACGTCAGGCAGATTACGCGCCATTTCATGGGGGATCTCCGGGCGAATCATACCGCGGGGAGAGTCAGGAGAGCCGGGAAGCTTCTCATGGAAACTTCAGGGTTTCCTCACGACTCCTCGCACCCCAGCGACTATGCTTCAACCGCCATGAAAACACTCCGCAGCGTTCTAGCCATTCTCCTGATAGTGACGACGTCGTCGTGTGTGTTTGTGTCCCGGCGCGTAGACGTCAACGATCTCGACTACCGGAAGCCGGTCACTGTCACGAACTCGGTCAAGGCCCACCTGAAGGATGGGTCCACCGTGGTGTATCCGTCCGGCGTGACTGTGACGACAACCGAGGTCCAGGGGAGCGGCACACGCTACCCGTTCACGGGAGCATCCACCGCGGTGTTGAGCGTGCCGCTCGAGCAGGTGGTGGGCATGGAAAGCTATCGCGCGAGCGTCAAAGGCGGTGAGTCGTTCGTGGTTTCAGTTCTGGCCACGGCTGTGGGCGTGGTTGCGGCCGCCGGCCTGGCCGTTGCCATCTTTGGATCGTGCCCGACGGTATATTCCGCCGACGGCCAGATTGAAGAAGCGGAATTGTTCTCGAGCAGCATTGTTCCGCTGTTCGAAGCGCGGGACATCGATGTGCTCAGAACGCGGCCCGACGCGTCCGGCGTGCTGAGTCTCGACGTTCGCAACGAGGCGATGGAGACGCACTATCTCAATCACCTGCAATTGCTGGAAGTGTCGCACGCGGCTGACGAGGTCGTTCTTCCGGACTCACAGGGCGAGCCCGTGGTGCTGCGCGAGCCACAACCGTTTTCGACGGCCCGCAATCGAGCGGGGCAGGACGTGGCACGCCTCGTCGGCAGCGCCGACGCAATGTTTTATGCGACCGAGCCAGCCGTTGCGGACCGTGCGACTGCGGCCGATATGGATGACTGGATCGATGTCACCGTGCCGGTAAATCCCGGGGCCACAACGGCGGCCGTGGCATTTCGCCTGCGGAACAGCCTTCTGAACACGGTGTTGCTCTACGACGTGATGCTCGGTCCGTCAGGAGCGGGCGCGCTCAACTGGATGTCCGGCAACCTGTCGAACATTTCATCCGCAGTGGAGTTGGGGCGGTGGCACCAGCGCCGCGCTGGGTTGCACGTGTCGGTCTGGCAGGACGGCAGCTATCACGAGGTGGCCCGCGTGCCTGATGCCGGCCCCATCGCGTGGCATGACGTCGCCGCGGTGGTGCCCGTGCCTGCGGGCGCAACGACGCTTCGTGTGCGGTTGTCGTTCCTTGTGGATCACTTGAGGATCGATCGGATTGCGGTCAGCACATCGGTGCGGCAGCCTGAGGCGCGCGAGATTCCACTGTCGGCCGTGCGCGGCCCGGGGAAGAAGTTGGAACCCGAGGCACTGTCGAACATGAGCGCTTCCGATGATCGCTACCTGCAAACCAGTCCCGGTCACAGGTTCTTCGCGGACTTCCGTGCCGGTCCCGCGCCGGCAGGCCGCGCCCGGACGTTCCTCCTCTCGTCGCAGGGCTACTACACGGAGTGGATTCGCGGTTCGTGGATCCAGAATGCCAGCGCCTCGGCTCCGTTTGCGCCCGGCGACGAAGCGGTCTTGAAGGCGTTGCGCAAATGGGGCAGCTCACGCGAGGCCTTTGAAAAGCGCTTCTACAACAGTCGCGTGGCAGTGAAGTAGGGACTCGCAATGAGACACTCACGACTCCTCATCGTTGCCTTACTGACTTGCGCCCTCGCCGGTTGCAGCTACGGTCCGAAGCTGGCGGAGTTCCCTTCGGCCTCTGGGCCGGAAGGCGCCACCGTCCGGTTGACCGGTCCAAACGTTGCGTATGTCGGGGAACTTCTTGAAACGCGTGCCGACGCAATTCTCATCCTGTCTGTGGCCCGATACGAGTTCAGGAACAGCGGGACGCTGGAGAGCCGGGAAACGCGTGTGAGGCTTGTGCCGAATGGCCGCGTCATCTCGGTGCAGTTCCAACGCGGGAAGAAAGTCGACGGCCACAAGTGGGTGCCCAGTGATGCGGCATCACACGAGCGGCTCCGGCTGCTGAGTCGATTCCCGCAGGGCCTGACCCCGGAACTGCTCCAGCAGCTCCTGAAAATGTACGGACAGACGGAGCCGGCAGGAGGGCTGCCATGAGGGTGCTGATGTTTGCCAGCGCGCTCACGCTGATCGCGAGCGGATTCGCGCAGTCGCCTCCGCCATGCGGCCGTGGGCTGAGCGGCGCCGCGTTTACGGACTGCGCGCGCGCCGCAGCCGAAAAATATCAGGACCGCGGCAAGGCGATCCGCGATGGCTATCGGCAGATTGGTCGTGACTTCCCCGCGATGGGCGAGCATTGGATCCGGATTGGTCTGGTGTTTGACGGGGCTGTGGATCCAGCGCGTCCCGAAGTCCTCAACTACGTTCTCGTGGATGGCAAGCCGAAGCTCGTCGGCCTCGGCTTTGCCGCGCCGCTGTTGGCCGGCGAGTTGGCGCCGGAGGCGCCGGCCGGTCGCGATGCCTGGCACGATCACTCACGGACGATCGAGGATGAGACGATCCTGCCGCATACCGAGCCTGCTCATGCTCATGACGATCATGGCGCGGAACCTGGTTCCAGGCTGGCGATGCTGCACACCTGGCTTTGGGCGCCAAACCCTGACGGCGTGTTCGCGGCGGAGAACTGGGCCCTGGCCTACGTGCGGCTGGGCCTGACCGTTCCGTCCAACGCTCCACTGGGCGCCGCGAAGGCGCTTTCCCTGCTGACGGGAGGCGTGGACTACTTTGCGGAGTTGGGCGCCGACCAGCTGCGGCCCCAGCCGCGTGACCGCGCGAAGGTCGACGCGATTCTTCGCGATGCGCGACTCAAAGTGGAAGCCCTTATCAATGGCCGGCGCGGCAACGAACTGACAGCGGCCGAGTTGTCCTCGCTTGCAGGCATCTGGGCTGAAGTGGAGCGCACGCTCGGCGCGTATACTGCTGCCTGATGGGACCTAAGGTCGTGATCTTTGCAGCAGTTTTGCTGACGCTTGGCGCCGGCGTGCATGTGGCCGAGCAAGGACGTCCGGAGGTGGCGATGGCGGGCGCCGCCAACGCCTTTCTTGCGTCGCTCGACGAAGCACAGCGAACCAAGGTGCAGTTTGCCTTCGATTCGGAAGAACGATTCAACTGGCACTTCATCCCGCGAGTCCGCAAGGGCCTGCCCCTCGCCGAGATGAGTCCAACGCAGCGCGCCGCAGCCATCGCATTGCTCAAGACCGGTTTTAGCGGTTCGGGCTTCACGCGGGCGGAAGCAATTCGAGGTCTCGAGAACGTGCTTCGCGCGATGGAGAAGAGAGACTCCCGCGATCCGGAGCAGTACTTCGTCTCGATTTTCGGCAGTCCCGGAAGCAAGTCCTGGGGTTGGCGATATGAAGGGCACCACGTGGCGCAGAACTGGACCGTGGTGGCCGGTAAAGCCGTAGCCACAACGCCGGCATTCTTCGGAGCGAACCCGGCGGTGGTTCCAGACGGCCCGATGAAAGGCACCCGCGCGCTGCCTGCCGAGGCCGACCTCGGCTGGGAGATGCTCGAAGGACTCGAGGGTCACTCACGCGAGTTGGCCATCGTTGCCGGCGCCGCGCCCGCGGACATCGTCACGGGCAACTCACGCAAAGCCGCCATCCTCGAAAACGTCGGCCTCAGCGTTCGCGAGATGAGCAACAAGGAGCGCGGTCTGCTCATGCGCCTTATCGATGCGCATGCGTCCACGCAACAAGCCGACCTTGCCGCAGCCCGCCTGGCAGCAATCAAAGCTGCGGGATTTGAAAACGTGCGCTTCGCCTGGATTGGCGCCACGAAAAACGCGCCGGGCGCCGCGCATTACTACCGCATCCAGGGCCCGACGTTCCTCATCGAGTACGACAACACCCAGAACAATGCCAATCACCAGCACGTCGTCTGGCGTGACTTCAACGGAGATTTTGGTGCGGACGTCCTGGCCGAGCACTACGCAGCTGACGCCGGGCACGCGCGTTCGCGACTGAAGTAACGGCGGCGACCGGTGAAAGTCGTGGTGTTCGGTGCATCCGGCGCGACGGGCCGTCATGTGGTGTCGCAAGGACTGGAGCGCGGCCTCAGCGTCACGGCGTTCGTGCGCAATCCTGGCAAACTGGCCATCACGCATCCACAGCTGACCGTGGTCCAGGGCAATGTCTGTGATCCGGCGGCCGTCGCGAGCGCGATCAATGCGCAGGATGCCGTGGTGTGTACGCTCGGGGTGGGTTCGCCGCTTCGCCATGATCAGGTCGTCATCGATGGAGTGCGCCACATCATCCGGGCGATGACGGACGCCGGTGTTCGACGCCTGATCTATATGTCGTTCATTGGCGTCAGCGAAAGCCGTGCTTCGGCCGGGTTCGTCGTGCGCTACGTGGCGCGGTGGCCGTTGCGCAACGAGATCCATGATCACGAAATCAAGGAAGGTCTCGTAACCGCCAGCTCGACCGGCTGGACGATCGTCAGACCTCCGACGCTGACGAACGGTCCACGAACCGGCAGCTACCGAACCGGCGCGGAAATCGCGGCGCGCTCCGCGCTCCCCAGACTTTCCCGCGCAGACGTGGCCCACTGCATCCTCGAGCTGCTCGACGATGCCGCGTGCGTTCGACAAGTGTTGCGCGTCCAACCGCAGTGACGCGAGAGGCGGCAGCGCGTGGTATTCTCCCCTCCCACGTTTCTTCGGAGGTATTCGATGATCCTGTCCAAGTCCGAACTGATTAATTCGTTGCAGAACGAAGTCCGCATCCTGGTTCATCTGACGACCAAGGTGGACCGCGCCCAGCTCGACTATCGTCCGACCGCAAAACAGCGCAGCACGCTCGAGTTGCTGCAGTACATGACTCTGATGGGCCCCGCGCTTGTGGCGGGAGCGAAGGCCTGCGCGTTCGACGTGCCTGCCTGGACCGCAGGCGTGGAAGCCGCCAAAGCGATGGACTTCGACCAGACAGTGGCCGCCCTGGCTGCGCAAGCGGATACCTACGCGACGATGCTGGCCGACATGACGGACGAGGACTTTCGTGTCGAGTTCGAGATGTTCGGAATGAAGTACACGCGCGGTTCGTTCCTGGTCAATATGGTCCTCTGTGGTCACGCGGCGTATCGCACGCAGCTGTTCGTCTATCTCAAGGCGTGCGGCCGTGAAGAGTTGAGCACCATGAATCTGTGGGCCGGCATGGACGCGCCCGCCAGCTGATCGATGTGACCACCGGCCAGCCTCCCAGCCGCCGACATTTCTTCGCGACACTGACCGCGCTCGGTCTGGGCTCCGAGCCCTTTGCCCGTGCGCTGTTCGCGCAAGGCGCGCAGGCGCCGCAATCCCGGGTTACCGCCGCCATGGTGCGAGAGGCGGTGCAGCTGGCCGGCCTCAAATACACCGAGGTCGAGCAGCAAGGCATGGTCGCCTCGCTCAATCGGATTCTGTCGCGCGCAGAAGAGCTGCACCAGTCCCCGCCCGGCAACGACGCCGCAACGCCGCTGCTGTTCAATCCGCGCGTGCCAGGGTTCCCGGTGGTGGTTCCGTCGCGTGTCCACCGGCCGATGGCCGCCACACGGCAGAGCCGCCCGTCGAGTCTCGATGACCTGGCCTTTCGGTCCATCACCGAACTGGCGGACCTGATACGGCGACGGCTGGTTTCAGTGGTTGAACTGACAGAGCTGTATCTGGGCCGGCTCGAACGCTATAACCCGTCGCTGAATTGCGTGGTGAACCTGACGAAGGAGCGCGCGCTGGCCCAGGCACGCGAACTCGACGCCGAGCTTGCGCGAGGCCGGTATCGCGGGTTGCTGCATGGCATCCCCTGGGGCGTCAAGGACATCGTCTCGGCCAAAGGCGCGCCCACCACGTGGGGCGCTGCGCCGTTCGAGAAGCGGGTGATCGATGAAGACGCCGAGGTAGTGCAGCGGCTGACACGAGCGGGTGCCGTACTCGTGGCGAAGTTGACGACGGGCGAGTTTGCGTTTGGCGACCAGTGGTTTGGCGGGCGGACGAATAACCCGTGGAATCCCGCGGAAGGATCAAGTGGATCGTCGGCAGGTTCGGGCGCGGCAGCCGCTGCCGGTCTGGTCGGATTCACGATTGGCACGGACACCGGAGGATCGATTCTGTCGCCCGCGGTGCGCTGCGGCGTCGTTGGTCTCCGGCCGACGTTCGGCCGCGTGAGCCGCCGCGGGGTCATGGCCGCCGGGTGGACACTCGACAAGGTCGGTCCCATCTGCCGGACGGTGGAAGACTGCGCGATCGTGCTCCATGCGATTGCCGGTCCCGATGGTCATGATATGTCGGTGCCCGAAGGATGGCCCTTCGCCTGGGACACGCGTGAATCTGCGAAGGGAAAGGTCGTGGGCGTGGTCGATGGCATGCTCGAAGCTGAAAGAGATCCTGCCGTGCGGGCGAACAACACCAGGGCGCTCGACGCGCTTCGGGCGGCTGGACTCGAGATTCGCAGTGTCTCAGTGCCGACCAGCGACCTCACCTATTTCATCGAATACACGGAGCGCGCCGCTGGTTTTGAGACTGTGGTGACAACCGGCGCCGACGCCGGGTTGCGCGCACAACGCGTGCGCAACGATCTGCGCGCGTATCACCTGGTGACGGCCGTGGATTACCTCCAAGCCAATCGCGTACGGTTACGACTGATGGAGGCCTACGCGCGTGCCACCAAGGACGTGGACGTGATGATTGGCGGCGCGGTCACGCTCGACCCTGGCAGCCTGAATCCCATCACCAGCCTCAGCGGCCATCCTGCGGTCGCGGTGCCCACGGGCTTTCGCGACAACGGCACGCCCACCGGCTTCACGCTCGCGGGCCGGCTTTACGACGAGGCCGGCCTGCTCGTCGTCGCTCGAGTCATCGAACGAGCGACGGGCCTGGGTGGGCGCCGGCCGACACTCAAAACGTAGGGCGTCCCTTCAGGGGCGCCGATTGACTACTACTGAATCCGCGCGACCGGCGGCACGTAGGGTTCGCCGGTCAGCTGCCATTTGAGCAGCGACACCGGCATCATGCCAGCGGCATTGAACTCATCAAAAAAGCGACGCATCGTGAAGGCGTCACCAAGTTGGTGTGACCGGTTCTTGATCAGTTCATCGATGAGCGACTTGCCGGTCACGTAACTGGTGCCGTAGCCCGGTTGGCGCAAGTAGAGCTGCTGTTCGAACCCCAGCAGGTCCAGGTCGGGACGCATCCAGCCGCGCGGTGTCCACTCCACCTGAAACGCCTTGGCCTGCTTGATGTCGAATTCGTTCGCCTGCGCGCGCGGCCTGGCGTCACTCTACGCGCAGGCGAACGAATTCGACATCAAGCAGGCCAAGGCGTTTCAGGTGGAGTGGA
>JBKJJZ010000560.1:0-4902 GCA_046597705.1 Vicinamibacterales bacterium
CGCCTCCAGCCGGCCAGCCGCTTCTGGCCATTCCACTCGCCTCAACGAAAACCGTTGTGCGCGGGAAGCTGGCCTGGCACATCGACAAAGGCTCACCGTACACGGTGACGCCGCTGGTGTATGACGGCACCCTTTACGTGTTGATGGACAACGGCGTCCTGTCGGCCTACGACGCGACGACGGCAGCCGAGCTCTACCGAGTGCGGCTTGGCGCGGGCAAGAGCGGATTCAGTGCATCACCGGTGGCGGCCGGCGGCCACCTCTATATCGCCAACGAGGACGGCGACCTCTTTGTCGTCCGCGCCGGCAAGACCTTCGATGCCAGTGCCATGCACTCGTTCAACGAAACCATCTTTGCCACGCCTGCACTCGACGGCAACCTGCTGATCGTCCGGACGCGTGGACATTTGATCGCGCTCGGGAAGGTCTAAGGGCCAGGTGCGGTACGTAGGGCGTCCCTTCAGGGGCGCCGTGAATTGGCGCGGCTAAAGCCACGCCCTACGTACTACAGGCAAGTGAAAACTGTTCTAAGCGTTCGGTCACAGACAGAATAGGGAATGCCGAAGGAAGAACCTCAGCCAGGCAGACTGGCCGCCACCGCCGACTGGTTCGGCCTGAACCGCGCGACATTGGCGGTGCTGGCGGTCATCGGCTTTCTCGGGCTGAGTGAAGAGCTCTGGAGCAACTTCCTTGCGCTGCACCTGAAAGATCAGGCGGCTGCGAAGGATGCGACTGACGCCGTCCTTACCGCCGCGAAGTACATGGGGGTGATTGCGTTCGGCAAGAACCTGCTCGAAGGCTTTGCGTACATCATCGGCGGCCGGGTGGCGCATCGACTGGGCGCTCGAACGGCTCTGGCCGTGTCGGCCGTTCCCATGGCCATCGGCTTCACCATCATGTTGCTGTCGCGTGAGCCCTGGGCCATCGCGATTGGTGCGTTGCTCATGACCAACTGGGAACCGCTCTCCGTGCCCGCCACCTTCGAGGTGGTCGGCAGCGAAGTGCGAAAGGAACGACGCACCATCGCGTTTGCCGTGCAGAGCATTCAGAAGCGCGTGCCGAAGATGTTGGGGCCGGCCATTGGCGGCATCGCCCTGGGCGCCGTCGGCTACTGGTTGAACCTGACCCTGGCTATTGGCTGTCTCGCCCTCGCCGTCATCCTGCAATTCCTGCTGATGAAGCGCATGACGCCGAAGGCGGATCCCGACCCCGTCCCTTTGCGCGAGATCATGCGCACGATGCCCCGGGGACTGAAACAACTGCTGGGCGCCGAAATCTTCATCCGCTGGGGCGACTGGTTTGCGCGAGACTTCGCGGTGCTCTACGTGGTGAGTCTCCTGGTGGACAGTTGGGGCTGGAACGAGGCCGCGGCGATCAAAGCGTCGGGGTTCCTGCTGACGATCATGGCGACCACGGCCCTGGCCACGTACGTGCCGATGGCGAAGTGGATCGATCGATCGCCATCGCCGAAGCCGTTCATTGGCCTCACTTTCCTGCTCTTCTCGCTGTTCCCCATCTGCCTCGTACTGCTGCCGAAGTTGTGCGCACTGCTCGGCCTGCCGGTGATGTTGGGGCTGGTGGTGACGTACGTGCTGAACGGTTTGCGTGAACTGGGAGAGCCGGCGCGCAAGGCGCTCATCTCCAGCGGTTTCGACAAGAGCATCCGCGCCCGTGCGATCGGCCTCTACTGGGGTCTGCGGGCGTTTGCGTTCTGTCCGGCGCCGCTCGTGGCGGCTTACCTGTGGACCAGGATTGGTCCGGACCTGACATTTCTCATCGGCGGCGGCATTGGCCTGGCCGGCACCGCGTGGTTCGCGTTCAATCAGCGTGCCTCAGCGTAGGGCGTGGCTTTAGCCGCACCAATTTCGGCGCCCCGGAAGGGACGCCCTACGTACTCGCTAGGCCTTGACGGCCTTTACGATCGCAGCGGCGGAAATGCCGTAGCGATCGAGCAGTTCGTCGGGAGGACCGCTGCGCGGAATCTCACGCACGGCAAGACGTTGGACGCGGAAGCCCTGGTCCCATACGGCTTCCGAGACCGCATCACCAAGGCCACCGGCCGCATAGTGATCTTCCACCGTGAAGATCCGTCCGCCTGTCGCTTTGCCGGCGGCGATGAGGCCATCGCGATCGATCGGCTGGATCGAGTACGCGTCGACCACGCGGATGGCAATGCCCTCTTTCGCCAGCAGATCGTGCGCCTTCAGCGCTTCGAACAGCGTCACGCCCGCGCCGACCACCGTGGCCACGTCCTTCGCGCTCTGCCGCACCACCTTGGAGCCGCCCACGACAAATTTCTCGTCGGGGCCATAGATGACCGGCGTCTTCGGCCGCGAACTCCGAATGTAAACCGGACCATGCGTGGCTGCGGCCACCGCCAACAGGCGCTCCGCACAGACGGCATCCGACGGATACAGCACGGTGCAGTTCGGGACGCCTCGCGCCATTGACAGATCTTCGAGCGCCATCTGCGACGGGCCGTCTTCACCAATCGATACCCCAGCGTGCGAGCCGCACAGCTTGATGTTGAGCATCGAGATGCCCGCCATGCGGATGAAGTCCGCGCCTCGCTCGAGGAAGCAGGCGAAGCTCGACGGAAACGCGATTGCGCCGCGGCTGGCCAGCCCCATCGCCGCGCCAATCATGGCCTGCTCGGCGATGAACGACTGATAGAAGCGTTCGGGGAACGCTTTCTCGAACCGATCGCTGAACGTGGAGTTCTTGACGTCTGCATCAAGCGCCACGATGCGCTCATCGATTGCGCCCAGTGCGGCGAGCGCGGTCCCGTACGCCTCACGCGTGGCCACCAGATCGCCCAACGCATATGCGGGCGTCGGCATCTGCGCCACGAAGTCCGGCAGGGGGCCTTCGGATCGTCGAGTGGCGGGCTTCTTGATGATCGGCGCGGGATCCGACGTGGGCACGTACTGCCCCTCGAGTTCCTCAATTGCCGCGTCGGCCTCGGCGCCCTTCTTCAGCGGCTTGCCGTGCCAGTTGTCCTTGTCTTCAAAGAGCGCCACGCCTTTGCCTTTGAGGGTGCGCGCCACAATCATCGTGGGCCGGCCCGTCATGCCCCGCGCCTCGGCCAATGCCGCGCGCAGTTCACCGACATCGTGGCCGTCCACCGTAATGGCATGCCAGCCGAACGCGCGGTACCGGGTGGCAAACGCGTCCACGTCATGCGCCCATTGCGTGGACCGGCTCTGGCCAAACCCGTTGACGTCGGTAATCGCGCAGAGGTTATCCATCTGGTGGAACGCCGCCACCTGTGCGGCTTCCCACACCGAACCTTCGGCCGTTTCTCCGTCACCAAGCAGCACGTAGGTGCGGTAGTCGGAACCAATGCGGCGCGCGTTGAAGGCGATGCCCACCGCGGCGGGCAGCCCCTGCCCGAGTGAACCGGTGGCCACGTCCACGAAAGGCAGGCGCGGCGTCGGGTGTCCTTCGAGGTCGGACGTAATCTTGCGAAGCTGCATGACGTCTTCGCGGGGAAACGCGCCGGCGGCGGCCCATGCGGCATACAGGATTGGCGCGGCGTGGCCTTTCGACAGGACGAATCGATCGGCTTCGGGGTGTTGCGGATCCTTGGGATCGAATCGCAGCTCGTCGAAAAACAGGACGGCCATGATTTCCGCCGCCGAGAGGCATGTGGTTGGGTGTCCCGATCCGGCCTCCGTCGTCGATCGCACCGAATCGATGCGCAGTTGCGTGGCCAGGTTATGGAGAACGATGTTGGATGGTGGTGTCATGCGCGTCGCGTTCGTCAGTCTACTGTACGGCTGGTCGTTTTGACGCGCCCTTTGCCATGAGACAATCGGCAGGAATGACCACCGGACCCAATACCGCGCTGCTCGACGACATCACGCGCGCAATCGCGCAGGCGCCCGACGGGCTCGGCGCCATGAGAGAAACCGTCACCATGCTCAAGGCGCGGCTGCCCCACTACACCTGGGCCGGCATCTATCTTCTTGAAGGCGATGACCTTGTCCTGGGGCCCTACCTCGGCAAGCCGTCGCCGCACACGCGCATTCCCCTTGGACGCGGCATTTGCGGGGCGGCCGCCACTGAACGCGCCACCATCGTGGTGGATGACGTGAACAGTGACCCGCGATACCTGGCGTGCTCGATCGAAACACGCTCGGAAATCGTGGTGCCGATTATTGTGGCGGAAGGGTCGGGCGCGGACAGCGGCCGCGTCCTTGGCGAACTGGATATCGATTCGGATCAGCCCGCCGCGTTCGGCCAGGCCGATCGTGAGTTGCTCGAAGCGGTGGCCGCGGCGCTGGCGCCGAAACTTATCCGAGGGTCCTAAAGGTCCGGCCTCCGAAGACGTGAAGGTTTCCGCGCGGCGAGCCGCTTGCCGCTGACCTTGCGCATCTGGCGCTTGAGCGCATCGAACGCCTGATGCACGGCGATTGCCGGCGCGGCCGCTGAGGACTTCTTGCGCGTCACCACCAGTTCGCCGGGAAGCGCCAGTGCGATCCTTACCTCCACCGTGTTTCCCGTCTGGTGGTGGCGATGCGGCATCTCGACCGACACATGGCATCCCACAAGACGACCGTGCAACGCCCGCAGCTCTTCGACGCGCGCGGCGATCTCCGCTTCAAGCGACGCAAGCCTTCGCATGTTGAGAAACTTGATCTGGATCGGTAAAGTCACGGTCGGCGTCATAGGCCTAGTTATACACTAGAGGGCGCACCATGCCTCCGACGACGCACACACTGACGTTGATCCCCGGTGATGGGATCGGCCCCGAAGTTACCGCCGCAGTCACCTCAGTACTCGACGCCGCCGGTGTTCTGATCGAATGGGACCGGCAGGATGCAGGCGTCGTCGCGTTCGAAAAGACCGGACAGACGCTGCCGGTGGAATTGCTGGACTCGGTCACGCGAAACAAAGTGG
>JBKJJZ010000226.1:0-15751 GCA_046597705.1 Vicinamibacterales bacterium
GCATCGCCTACTACTTCAGGGCTCGCTGAACGACAAAAACCGGGCGACCGGTTTCGATACATTGAAGACACGCTGGCGTTGAACTACCGTAGGGTATGTTCAGCGCCAGTCGTGTCTGTACGAGTCTTTCGATCACGCTAGTGTTCTGTGCGCTCTGCGCGCGTCCTGCGCAGGCACAGCAAGCGCCCCCGACACCCTCAGCACAAGAACAGGCCGCCGCCAGGCTGCTGTCAGCCTCGGATTGGCCTGCGGCGCTTGTCGCCTACCGCGCCCTGGTCGTGGCAGAGCCCACGAATCCCCGGGCGACATTTGGTCTGGGTGTGGCCCTGCATGAAACAGGCAAGTACGCCGACGCCATTGAATCTTTCACCCAGGCAGAGTTGCTGGGATTCCAGCCTGTCAATCAAGCTCGCTTCAGGAAGGCTCGTGCCTACGCCAAAGCTGGTGAGGCGGAGCGCGCCCTGGTGACGCTCGAACAGTTGGGCGGCGCGGGATTCGCAAACACGGCGGTGCTGACCATACCGGACCTGAACAGCCTGCGCGAGCTGCCACGCTTCACCGCGTTTGAAGCACGGGTCAAGGCCAATGCGCGACCCTGCGATGCGGATCCCAACTATCACGCCTTCGACTTCTGGATTGGCGAATGGGACGTGCAGCCCACCGGCTCGGCGCGTGGGCCCATCGGATCAGGCGCTACCAGCGTGATTGAACGCCAACTGGACGGGTGTGTCATACAGGAAAACTGGCTGCCGCAGGGACCGGGCGCCGGCAAGAGCTTCAATATCTACAACAGCGTGACGAAGCTGTGGGAGCAGTACTACGTCGATACCCGCGGCACAATCACCCACTACACGGGCACGTTCCACGTCGACGGAAATCTGTACTACGAGGCCACACAGTTCGCCAGCACCAACAAGCTGCGCATGACATTTTTCAATCAGGGACCTGCGCAAGTACGCCAGCTCGGTCACACTTCAACGGACGGCGGCAAGACATGGTCAGTGTCTTTTGACCTGACCTACGTGCGCAAAAAATAGATCAATGGATCTAGTCACGTGCGTGGCTCGCTCGGACATCCATGCCGGCCCAAATTCGCGCTTGCGTCCACAGCGCATCCGCACCGGTCCAGAACGGGTCTGACGCGGGCAGCCCCAGCGGCAGCAGAATCAGCGACGCGATGTAGGGGCTGCCGCAACTGTTGTATTCATCCTCCAGCCCGGGCTGCTGGCCGCACACGCCCAGCGTGAGCCAGCCATCCGGATCATAGGTGCCGGGAAAATCCAGTGTGCGATGCATGACGGCCGCCATCGCACAACGCGCCTGTGCCGGCGATACCTCTTCAGGTAGCTTCTTCCGGAGCGCCATGTCGGCCAGCGTCTGGAACGCCGCCGTCCGATACACGCTGCTGCGGCCGACAACGGGATACGTACCTTCGGGCGAGATCAGTTGTTCCTGGACGGCTGCGTATCGCTGCGCGCGCTCGAGGACCACAGGCACGACCTTCGCCCACGCCGGATCCAGTGGCGCGAGGCACTCCACCGTCGCCAACAACATCGGATGCATCACATAGCTGTTGTAGTAATCCCAGTGGAAGCGGTCGCCATCCGAGTACGTGCCGTCGCCCACGTACCAACGACTCAGCTTGTCGATCGCGTCCTGCACCCGTGGGCGCACCACCGTGTCCCCGCCGAAGCGATACAGAGCCGCCTCGACAATGGACGCGAACAGAGTCCAGTTGTTCGTGGGATTCGGGGGGATGTGACGCGTGCTGCGCAGGGCCTCGAGCAGCTGAGCCTTGACTCGCGCGTTGAGCGGCTGCCATAGCGAGTCCGGCGCCCGCAACAACGCGTGTGCCACATAGGCCGCATCAACCAGCGGCTGTTGCGGCACTGCTTCCGGCCGCCCGCTCCAGTTCATGAAGTCAAGTGACTTGGGATCGGTCGAATAATCGAGGCCAAGGTGAATCAGATCGAGCCACCGTTGAGGACGATCCTGCTCGATCCACGGCGCAATGCCCGCGAGCAGACGGCCAAAGGCTTCGAGAGGGGCGTACTCCCGGTTTCTCGGCGGATACGCCGGCAGGCTCGACCTCAACTTGTTCGCAGCCAGGGCCTCGAGCACGGGCCCTGCCATACGCTCCGCCTGCGCGATCCACATCGCTCGTGAAGAATCAGGCTGGGCCTTCGCAGTGGCCGGACTCCCGGACTGCGACGCGGGGGAATCAGCGTATGCGGCAGCGCCGGCAGCCAGGGCAACCGGCGCCGTGCGCAGCCACTCGCGACGCGACTGGCGACTCATCGCACCACCGGCAGCCGCACGTCGAATGCGACGGTTTGCTGCGCGACCTGCCCGTTGGCCAACCGGCCCTCGACCGCGAGCGTGATCGGGCCCAGCAGCTTCGCCAGTGGAATCAGTGTGTCCAGTGCCGCCAGCCGGCGGCCCTGATCGCCGTCGCTGGGCGCCAGGGACTCGTCGCGACGGAGGACGAACGCCTCGCTGCGCAGCGTCAGCGTCACCGTCACGGGCTCTTCGCGGCCGCGCCAGAAGAACGGCGCGAACACACGCAGCGTACTGCGCTGGCTGAACTGGCGCGTGGTGGTCGGTTGAAACGGCACGAGCCCCCGCACCAGTTCATCGCCGAACGCCGACTCCCGAGCCGGGCCCGTCAGCCCGATCACCACCGCGCCCATCTGAAGCTGGGCGTCCGATGCCTTCGGCACGCTGACGGGCACCTGCACCGTGCCGGTGCGGCCCAGCGCGCGGCTCGAGACGCCGATGCGCATCGACAGCGGCTGCGCGGGCAGATCGATCGTGCCGTTGATGAGAAACGTGGCGGACTCGCGCTGGCTGGCCGGCGCCTTGAAGGTATAGCCGCGGTCGGATGACGCGCGAACCTTCCCATCCGCGTCGATCGCCACAACCTGCACTTTCACGTTGTCGAACGGCAGCTCCGTGGCCACCGTCGGATAAGTGACCTGTATCGTGACCGTGCTCCGCATGCCCTTGTCGATGGGCAACAGCGGAGCGACGTGCGCGCGCAACGTCAATCCGTGCATGTCCACGCCGGACGCCATGGCAGCCGCCAGGGTTTCGGCGGCGTTGGTCTCCGACGCGCCCGCCATCGACGACACGTAGCCGGCCCGGGCGCGAACACGCGCTCCGGGACGTGTCACCCTGACTTCAAGGGGATGGTAGCGGCCGTCGCGCGCGGGTGGCGAGGGATAGTACCCGAGCACGTAGAAGCTCCCATTCTCCCGGACGATGGCGTGAATCGCAGCCGTCAGGTCCGGCTGATTCACGAACGCCCGCCCTCCGGTATCGACGGAAGCCATCGACAGACTTTCCTGCTGCATCGCAACCTGTCTCAGCACGCCCTCCGTCGATGCCCCGCCGTCACTGTTCATGAATCCTTGTCCGCCGCGAACGGCGTCTGCCGCCTGCACCGGACCTCGCGGATCGAGGGAGTAAATCGGGACATTCGCCTGCCGCGCCACCTCGAAAGCGGCCTTCAGATCCGCCATCACGGCCTCGGACTGCTTCGTCAGAATCCGGTGATCGATCGGCGAACCGCCGCTGACGTAAATGATGGCCCGGCGCTGATGCGTCGATCCGGCCAGGGCCCGTGCCACGTTCTTGAACGCCAACGCGACGGCGCGCCCTGGAGCGGTCATCGCGCGATCATCCCTGAAGCGGCTGTCGTCGGCTCGACCCAACGCATCGATGCCGAATCCAAACGCCTCCCGCGTGCGTTCGATCGTCTTCAGCACTCGAGCGGAATCGGTCGTGAAATTCAGGCTGAGGTCCGCTCGGCCGACGAACATCACCGCCACCTCATCGTCGGGCGACAAGGCCCGGACAAAGTCGCTCATGACCTTCTTGACCGCAATGATCTCGGAGTCGAGGGTATGCAGGCCATCGATGAGAAGAACAAAGAGACGGCTGTCAGGAGACACCCGAACATTCGATGCGACGTCCTTCACCGCGGCCGCGGGTCGAATGGCAGCGAGATCGCGATCAGCGACAGGAATCGAGACGAACTTGAAATCCTCGATGGTCTGCCGGCGGCCGCTCTCGTAGATCTCGAACTCCCCCCGATGCAGATCCATGATCGGTGCGTCGTTCGCATCGGTGACCACGACATCCACCGGAACGTACTCGGTGCCCGCCCGGAAGACCGGCGCCTGTTGCACCGCCGGCTGCGCAATCACCAGCAGACCGGAACACATCAACAACGCGACGACAGGCAAAGTCTTTTGCATGGATGTGACGCCTGAGAATACAACGGCAAGGCCTTGCCAACCTTAGGCAACCGCTTGCCGCGGGCCGAGAGGTTCTCACCAAAACTGGCCTAGAAAGGCCGCTTCTTCAGGAAAAACGTCATTTCGAGATCGGGCACGGGAGTTGCACTGAAGGATGGCATGCAGACCCTCGAAACCACTCCGACTCTCAAATTGCGTGCTCTTCTCGAATCGGCCGGCGCCCCGTTCTCTGTGACACATCACCGGGCTGGAGACATTGTTTTCCGCCAGGGCGACGAGAGCAGCACCGTAATGCACATCGAAGAGGGCCGGGTCAGACTTTCGGTGTCTTCATTTGCCGGCAAGGGAGCCATCTGTGGCCTCATGGGCCCGGGCTCCTTTCTCGGCGAGGACGTGCTTGGCGGCTGTGCCTTCAGGCGGCAGACCGCCACGGCCCTCGTCCCCACCGACCTGCTGGTCATCTCGAGATCGACGATGGCAGGCTTGCTGCGGAACAATCAGGCGATTGCACAGCGCTTCATCTCGCACACGCTTGCGCGCAAGGCCACGCTCGAAACGGACCTCACCGTTCAGCTCTTGTACTCAGGCGAGGAGCGGTTGATCCACACGTTGCTCGGGCTCGCTGGGTGCGACAGCCGTTGCCACGGTCGCTACGACCTGCCCAAGGTGTCGCAGGAAACGATCGCCGAGATGGTTGGCACCACGCGATCACGTGTCAATCATTTCATGGGCAAATTCAAGAAGCAGGGCTTCCTCGAAAAGCATGGAGCACTGCTGCAGGTCAATCCTTCGAGCCTCAGTGGCTTCCGGATGGACGACCAGGCGTTCTAAGGGAGTGTCCTGGCGCTACGGCGCAGACGGGGACTTCCGCACGTCGGCCAGGAACGACGAGAGGGCGGCGATGTCCACCGGCTTCGTAAAGTGCCGATTGAAGCCGGCCTCGGCAGAACGTGCCTTGTCGGCCGCTTCTCCCAGGCCTGAGAGCGCCACCAGTGTCAGGCCGTCGCCGTGTTGCTTGCGCAGCTCACGGGCCACGGCGTGACCTGAAACACCGGGCATGCCGATGTCCAGGATGGCCACTTCCGGGGTGAACGTTGACGCCACGGCCAGGGCATCGGTTCCGTCGGTGGCGGTGGCCACGACGTGGCCTTGGCGTTGCAGGAAAAACGCCAGCATTTCCCGGCCGTCGGCATAGTCATCGGCCACAAGAATCCGCAGGGACATGACGCAGGCCGCAGGCACGTCTGGTAGGGTCATCGTTTCCAGTATAGGTGTCAACGGGCCCAGCGCAGACCCAAATACACCGAGCGGCGAATCCCGATGAAGCCATTGCTCGCACCGTCGGTGAACTCCACGTGGCTGGCCTCATGGAGGTTGCGTCCACTGAAAATCAGAGAGAATTCCCGGCCGACGGCGACCTGCACGGTGACGTCTGACGTGGCGTATGCCGGCACGGCCAGCGCGGGCAGGGCGGAGACCCGTCGAAAGAACCAATCCACGGTGGTCCGGTGCGGCAGACTGAGACCGACGCTGGCCTGAACCTGGTGCCGCGGGCTGCCCCCTTCGAGGCGCGCCTCCTGCCCGGCATCGGCACTGCCTGGCCGGCGCTCCATCCGCACGTTGAGGCCCGAGTAGTTCAACGTGGTCTGGAGCCACGTCGTGGGCCGCAGGTCAGCCGTGATCTCGATGCCGTCACTGTGCCCGCGCAGCCCGTTGCCGAACGAAACCGGTACGATGACGCGCTGGTTGGCACCGTCAATCTCCACGAACGTTTTTCCCACTTCCAGGCTCAGCACGCGGTCATGGCGGTTGTGAAACGCCGCCGCGGTCATCAGCAGCTTCGGGTGAGGCCTGGAGATAACGCCCAGCTCATATGCGGTCAATTCTTCGGACTCGAAGCCGGGATTGGCCACCAGGCGCACGAACGTGGGGCCCTGCGGCGTGAGCAGGCTGCCGGTCTGGAAATCGTGTTCAACCCTCGACGGCGTTCGAACCGAGCGGCTGGCCGATAGTGAAACCGCGTGGGAATTCGAGACCGTCCACAGCAGCCTGGCGGCCGGCTGCCACTCGGAACCGCTGTAGCCGTTGTGCTCGAACTTGGTTCCCACCGTGAGCGCGACCCGGTCGCGCAGGAGGTTGATCTCATCCTGCGCGAATGCCGTAAACAGCTGGTCCACGCGATCGGGCGGGGAAAACTGCAGGGTGCCCATTGTCCGGGTTTTGCCGTCGATGAGCCGGTAGCCGGTACCCAAGAGCACGCTGTGCCGGCCCCGGAGCAAGCCTTGCTGCACGTCCAGGTCCGCCACATTCTGATGCTCCTTGAACGTCAGCTCGGATCGGGTCGTGCGATCGACGTAGGCCTGCACCCGAAGCGACCTTGGATTGGACGTGTTCCTCTGCCAGCGGAACAACATGTTGCCCCCGGTCAGCGTGTCGTCGGTGATCCGCACCGTGTTGGTGGGGGGTGCGTACGTCACGATGTTGTCGCGCTGGCCAATAACGCTACGGTAGAGGTCGCCTTGCAGTGTGAACCCGCCGGTTCCGTCCATCCAATCGACTCTCGCGCCGCCCTGCAGCATTGTCGCATCGTCGTAGTCCAGATCACCTGGTGTGTCCTGCGGCGCGCGTGCGGCGGCTTTTCCCGAGATGCGATAGTTGAATCTGGGCTTCGCCCCGCCGTACGCCGCGACCACCCTCCATGGATCTGAAGTGCCGGCGCCTACGCGGATGCTGGTTCCTGCTGATTGGACCGCGGTCTTGCGAATGATGTTGATAGTGCCCGTCACGGCGTTTGCACCCCACAAAGCGCCGCCCGGACCGCGCACAACCTCAATACGTTCGATGTCACTCAGCGGCAGGTCCTGCACCTCCCAATACGTGCCGGCAAACAACGGGGAATACACGGCGCGGCCGTCAATCATCACCAACATCGCCCGTGCGAGACGATCGGTGAAGCCGCGGATGCCGATCGCCCATTTGTTGCCGTCGATCTGGGCCACGTGCAGGCCCGGCACCATTCTGAGCACGTCCGGGATGGTGGTCGCACCCGTACGGCGGATATCCACGTCGGTAATCACAAAGACGCTCGGTGACGCGCGCAGCCGATCCTGCGGCACGCGTGTCGGGGTGTCCACCGGAATCGCCATCAGTTCCCGAAGCGACAGCGTGCGCAGGTCAGGGTTCGTGGCCTGCGCTGCGGATGGCGCCGGCTGTACGAACATCATGGCGGCAAGTAGTGCGATTGCCCGTGAGGACATGGTGGCTGGCGGGCTCCTGACTACACGCGCATTCGCGCGGCGTGAATCGCGCGAATGAGCTGACTGCTGGTAAAGGGTTTCGCGACGTGATTCTGGAATCCAGCCTGGGCACTTCGGGCCACCTGCTCTTCACTCGCATGCGCGGTCACGGCGATGGCTGGGGTGACACGACCGGCCTTGCGATCGAGTTCACGGATCTGCGCCAGCAGCTGGAATCCGCTCATGTTGGGCATCGCAAGGTCGCACAACACTACGTCAGCGGGGTGGTCACGCCAGCACTCGAGCGCTTCGGCACCCGACAAGGCGGTGCTGGCGTTGGCGCCGGTCTCCTCCAGGATTGCGCGCAGCACGTCGAGCGAATCGGCGTTGTCATCAACTGCCAGAACCGACACCCCGGCCAGTGACGGAAGTCCCTCCTCCGGCACCTCGTGTGCCACCGTGGCGTCCACGCAGGGGAATAGCGCGGTAAAGGTTGCGCCGGCTCCCCGGCCCCGGCTGTCCACATGAATGGCGCCGCCGTGCAGTTCGACCAGCTCCTTGACCACGGCCAGTCCAATGCCCAGTCCACCGTGTTCTCGCGTAATTGACGAGTCCGCTTGCCGGAACCGGTCGAAGACATACGCCTGGAACTCCGGCGCAATGCCCACGCCGGTATCAGACACCGTCAGTCGCAATTGGTCTGACTCTTGACTGACCGTGACGCGCACCACGCCGCCCGGCGCGAACTTGACGGCATTCGACAGCAGGTTCCAGACCACCTGGCGCAACCGGTCGCGATCACCTTTAATCACGCAGGCGTTCTCGGCCATTGAGACCATCAGGGTGATTCCCGCATGCTCGGCGGCAGGGCGAATCGCCTCCACGGCCGACTCCACCACGCTCCGCAAGTCGAGCGGGTCGGCCACCACTCGCAACTTCCCGGTGACGATCCGCGAGATGTCAATCAGATCATCGATGACGCGTGCCTGCGCCTGCGCGTTGCGATGCAGGCTGGCGGCGGCCTTCGCCACCGTCGCCGGATCCGGCGTGCTTGTCACCAGAATCTGCGACCAGCCGACGATGGCATTGAGCGGGGTACGGAGTTCGTGCGACACGGTCGCCAGAAACTCGTCCTTGATCCGGTTCGCCTCCTGCTCGCGAAGGAGCAGCGCCTCACGCTCCTCCTCAATCCGGCGGCGGTCCTCGATTTCCCGCCGCAGGGCGTCGTTCGATCGCGACAGATCGTCGTTGATCGACCGCACGCGATCGGCCATCGCGCCGAACGCAGTGACCAGTTGTCCCACCTCGTCGCTGGAAGCTTCGATCACCGGCATCTGAAACGCGTTGTCCTGTCCCATCCGGCTCGCGGCGCTCGCCAGTTCGCTGATCGGCTGTGAGATATTGCGATGGAGTCGATCTGAAAGCACGAACATCACCCCCGCGGCCAGAACCAGAACCACGAGACTGGCCAGTCCGGCCGTCACAAGACGCTCGCGAAGCGCGCTCCAGTCGCGATCGACGTATACGTGCCCGACCACGCTGCTCCCGTTGACGACTGGCTTGACGGCCGAAAGGGCGGGCATCTCCCCGGGCGGCGGCAGGGAGGGCGGACAGGAGAACTGTGGCTCGCGCTCATAGCGGGCCACCAGCCCGCCGGTAATGTCGTACACGCACCCACGCTGAACCTGCAAGCGAAGGCGCAGCACGGACAACGTGGCGTGCGTGTCCTCATGATCGCCAAACGCCACTGCGGCCCGCACGTTCTCGGCGACCATTTCACTCAGAGAGTTGACGTCTGCTATCGCGCCTGTGCGAAAGCGAAACGAATCCATCACGAGCAGCACGACCATCGCGGCAAACAACACGAGGGTCGTTTTGATCATGGAAGTCAGAACGAGCTTGCGGTGAATCGGCTGCGACCGGAACCAGTGCTTCAATGCAGCCCTCCGTACACCTTGGAGGCCAGGCGCAGGAGCTGCGAGTCCATCTTGAGGCCCGAATGCCGGGCCCGGGACAGATCAATTTCAAAACGGACGCGGCCGTCAATCACCAGCAGGTTGATGATGCCGCCCCGTTGACAGAAATTGGGTTGATCCCCAACGGTCAGGATCGGAAGGTCAGCCACCTGCTGGAGCAACGCAAGATCGGCGGGTGCCACATAGACGACGTCGCACGTGCGGGCGGACTCGAGCGACTGCAGTTCACGCACGACGAGGGGCCGCGCGCGCGACTGGCCATCGAAGACCTTGACGTTCAGGCCGAAGGGATGCGACGGCGAAAGGCAAAGCAACAGGGGGCGCCCGTCGGTTGCCGACGGCCACTGGACGAACTCGGGGAAACGCAGGACAAACTCTGTTTTGAGCTTGACCTCGGGTCGAGGCACCTGCGCCAGCGGCCCCGCACTGAGCAACAAGCTCAGTAGCGCGGCCAGGGTCACCGTCTTGTTCGGGTGCCCGCCGCGCGTGGTTGGGCCGAACGGGAGTGACGACATTCGCCAGCGTTTAGGCAACATACGTGCCGCCGCCCAAGCAAGGGACGCAGCCATCTGGCACAAATGCGCAGCCTCGATCTGCCAAATTTTGGCATTCTGTTGCCTACATTTGGTTCGCATCGGTTCAATTTTGACCTGATGAGCTGTGCGTGTTACACCATAACGGGATGAGCGATCTCCAGCGCACCGCCGACATCGAGCGCTTGATGCAGCTCCTTATGCATGATCTCCGGTCTCCGATTGGCGTGGCCCAGGGGTATGTGTCCCTGCTCGGGGGAGGGGCCCTCTCGGCGGATGATCGCGTGCGGGCCCTGCGTGGTGTGACGGACGCGATCTCGCGGATCGCGAAGCTCGTTGATGACGCGGCAACGCTGGTGGGACCGGACGACACGGACGAACGGCACGGCTTCGTAGACGCCTCGCTGCTGTGCGAGCGCGTGGCGGCGCATGTCAGGCCGCGCGGGATTCAGCCCGCCTCCACTGAGCCCTGCGTGGGGATGAGAGTCAGAGTCGGCGCCAGTGTGGATCGGTTGTCGGAGGCGATTGCGATCGTCCTGTGTCCTACCGATGTTCGTCGCGGGCATGGCGGCACGGTCAGCCTGCGCACGTTCCAGGCAGATACCGAGCTGCGATTCATGATCGGCACGGGCGCTAGCTCCCCGGAAGGGGTCGAACTTGTGACATTCGACACTGAGGGCATCGGAAGCGTTGAGCAACTGAAGGCCCATCACCACATCTCATTGCTTCAGGGCCGCGTTTGGAGCGAACTTGGCCAGAGTCGTGCATGTGGGGTTACGTTGCCTTTGTCGGAATGAACCTCATGAATGCTCGAATTGCTCTGGTTGACGACGACCCCGCGTATTCGGAGTACCTGCAGGTCATGCTCCGGACCAAGGGTTATGACGTGGAAGCTCATAACAGTGGAGCCAGCCTGCTTGAAGCCCTTCAGAACGGCTCGGCTCCCCATGTGATTCTGCTCGACGTGGAGATGCCCGGCCTGGACGGTATCGAAACACTGCGCGAGATCAAGCGCGCGCACCCGACCGCGGAGGCCATCATGTTGTCCGGCCGTCAAGTGGCGGCCACCATCGTCGAGGCGGTGCGGCTTGGCGCGGCCGACTACGTGATAAAGAGTGGCGGACCCGGGGGGCTTGGCGAGGCCAGCCTCGAATCCGCAATTCGGCATGCGCTGGAACGGCAGTCCATGAGCGCCGAGATCGAGCGCCTGGGCGCACAACTGGCCGAAGATCCACAGGGCATTCAGCCGTACTGGAGTGATTCACACTCCATGCGCGTGGTCATGGATATGGTCGATCGTGTCGCGGACAGCACGGCCGGAGTGCTGTTGCGAGGCGAAAGCGGCGTGGGCAAGGAAGTCATCGCCCGCGAGTTGCATCGCCGGTCGGCCCGCCGGACTCAACAGTTCGTCAAGGTCAACTGCGCAGCGCTGCCGGTCGACCTTCTCGAAAGCGAACTGTTCGGCCACGAGCGGGGCGCGTTCACCGGCGCAGGCACGGCGCGCGTCGGCAAGTTCGAGTTCGCGCATCGCGGCACGATCCTGCTCGACGAGATTGGTGAAATGCCGGCCGCGCTCCAGGCCAAGCTGCTGCATGTGTTGCAGGACGGATCGATCACGCGCCTGGGGAGCAATCAGGCGATCGAGGCTGACGTACGCATTCTGGCCGCAACCAATCGCGACCTCGAAGCCATGATGCGCGCCGGCACGTTCCGGGAGGATTTGTACTACCGGCTTCAGGTCATCGAGATCCGGGTGCCTCCGCTTCGCGACCGGCGCGAGGAGATTCCGGCGCTCATCGAGTACTTCGTGTCGAAATACTCCGGCGTCTACCGGCGTCCGTTCCGCCGGCCGACCCGCGGGCTGGTGGATGCCTTGGTGGCGTATCCCTGGCCTGGCAATATTCGTGAACTCGAAAACATGATGAAGCGGCTGGTCGTGCTGCAGGAAGAAGCGCTGATTTTCAGCGAACTGCACCGGCCCCGCGAAGCCGTCCGGTTTGCAGCACCGGCGAGCGCGCCACCTGCCCAGACACTGGTCGAACGCACTCCCGCGCCAGCCGCGCAGGATGCGGGAAACGCCGCTGCCAGCAGTGATGACCCGTCCCGCAGCGAGCACCTCGACCTGCCCACCCTGGCCCGGGCGGCGGCGCAACGGGCTGAGCGCAAAGCGATCGATGAGACCCTCGCGCGCTTTCATTGGAACCGGCGCAAGGCCGCAACCCACCTTGGCGTGAGCTACAAGACGCTGCTCAACAAGATGAAAGAGTGCGGCATCTCCGACCGCGAGCCCGCACACTGACAAAATGACGTCGGGAATCTTTTAACTGCTAAAAGATCCCCCACGTCATTTTGGTCACGTGCGTAGACTCGGCGATGGGTACGACGGTGCCCCTGTGCCAATCACGATGGGAAGCGGTAGACCCACGATCTGCTGGGTTCGGTCACTCCCCTCCCCCTAAGTCCCACGACCGGTACACGACGGCTGTGGCATGGTCATTGCTCAGCTCACCGACCGAGGGACAAACACATGCGACAGCATCGACAGATTCACGTATGGATTTCAGAGAGCGATTACCTGATGCTTCACGCGCAATCGGCCGAGGAACGCGCATCGGTCTCGGCCATTCTCCGCAGGCTGATCAGGACCGAACGCTGCCGCCTGCGCGAGGGCGGGCCCGTGCGGGACTTGCTGCCAGAGGACATTCACCTCGAGGCCGTACAATGACGGGATGTCACTGTCTCTGCTCGTGTCGATCGTCGTGGCAAGCCTTCCGGCCACGCTGACGTTCACTCCGTCACCCGCGTGGCAGCCGAAGGCCGTCACGTCGATGATGCGCGTGGGTGAATTCGTGCTGCCCCATGCCGAAGGCGATGCTGAAGACGCCTCGCTCGTGGTGTATTTCTTCGGCGGCACGGGTGGCACCGTGCAGGCGAACCTCGACCGCTGGTTCGGCCAGCTTTCCCAACCCGACGGCCGGCAGACGAAAGACGTGGCAACCACCACAAGCCGGCTGATCAACGGCCTGTCAGTGACGCTCTTCGACGCCTCGGGGACGTATGTGGCGGAGGTAGCACCTGGCTCGCCAGAGCGCTTCAACAAGCCGGGCTTTCGGATGCGCGCGGCCGTCATTCAGACCCAGGGCGGCCCGTACTTCATCAAACTCGTCGGACCACTGAACACGGTGACGCGGTGGGACAAGGAGTTCGAGACGTTCCTGCAGTCCCTGCAATACAAGCAAATGTGGCGCCCCTGAAGGGACGCCCTACGAACTAGACGAGGCTCCAGTCGGTGTGGGGATGCTTGTTCAGCACGATCCACCCGTAGAGCAAACCGCGATACGTCTGCCAGCGCATCTGCTTGTGCGCGTAGAACGGCGCGAGGGCGCGCTGCAGCGCGGGCAGATGGTAGAACGGCACGCCGGGGAAGTAATGGTGTTCGAGGTGCAGGTTTGACGTGAGGAACGCGAAGTTCCAGAACCAGTGGCTGCGCAGCAGCGTTCCCCACTTCGCCGGATCGCTGGGATCGATGTCGTAGTGCTGGCCAAGCCGGTTCAGCGTGAAGGCAATCGGGAAGATGATGAATACGGGGAAGGCATGCGCGCGAATCGCGGCACTCCCGCCCCACGTCCACCAGATCGCTGCCAACACGCTCAGGTGAAACAGAATCGCCAGGCGCCGTTCCCAGCCGATCGTCTTTTGCAGGTCGGGCGGATAGGTCACTGTCTCGCGCCGTGCAGCGCGGAAGTAAATCGGAAACAGCGCCGGCGTGGCGTAGAGCAACTTGTACCACCGTGCGTTCCGCTTGGGCGACAGGTGGTGCCTTTTCGGATCGTCGTCATTCGATCCCAGCTCGGCATGATGATCGAGATGCCAACGCGTGAACTGGCTCGCCGCGATGCCGCTGGGCACGGCATACAGGAAGCCAAGCACGCGCTCGGCACGGGGATGCCGCTTCTGGAACACGTTGTGATGCAGCACCTCGTGCAGCAACACGGTGAAATTGAATACCGTAAAGCCCTGCACCAGCGCCACCGGCAACCAGATCAATGGGTTGTCAAAATGGATCAGCGCCCATGTGGCCACGCCCAGCATCAGGAACTGGCGCGCGGCCACAATGAAGTGCCGCCACGGACGTTTCGTGTGAAACTCGCGCATCTGCTCGCGCGAGATGGCACGGCCCAGCTCTGCTCGGAGCGCCGTCGCGTGCTGGCTGTAATAGTGGGACTTGGACACGGGCTTCCTCGATCATATCGCGGCTCCCAAGTCCCGAGGAATTCGCGGAAATTGACAAGGAGCGACTCATGACCTGGAAGTTGGCAACGGCGATGGTAGCGGTGATCCTCTCTGCTGCGGGCGTGGTTTCGGCGGTAACACAGACACCGTCCCAGACTCGGCGCGAGCCGCAGTTCGAGAACGAGAACGTCCGCGTCTGGAAGTCGATCATCATGCCGAATCAACCACTGACACTGCATCGACATGAATTCGGCCGCACCATCGTCACACTCAAGGGCGGCACGCTCGACATCGTCGATGCCAGCGGAAAGACGACGAAGCAGGTGGTGTGGGAAACGGGCAAGGCGTACTGGCTCGACAAGGATCCGGCCGGCCAGCAGCATGGCGACATCAACCGTGGCAGCGAGGCGATTGAAGTCATGGTCGTCGAAATGCGCAAGTAGGATGACGAGTTGCGCGACCGCTACCTGGTGATGTCAAAGGTGCTCGCCTTAACGGTCCTGTTGAGGTTGAACCTGCCCAGGCGGAGGTCCCCCGACACCTTGTCACCAACGCGCGTGATGAGACGGTGCGGCCAGCGCACACCGTCCTGCATTTTGTAGTCTGTGAGTGAGAGCCGATACTCGATGTTCGCCATGCCGGCAGCAGGATCCTTCGGGGCGTTCGGCGAGGTGATGGCGACACCGCCGGGAGGTGCCTGGCCTGACGGAATCGGCGCCATCGCGGGCGGCACTCCGGCCGGTGTGCTGACGCCTCCTCGCGTGGTGACGTACGTCGACTGCGAGTAAACAACCGGCGGCCGTGCCTGCCACGACATCATTACCGGAAGATGACTGGTGGTCTCGATGTGCAGGAGGTGCACGACGTTAGTCGCGTCCCGGGCTTCGATGATGTGCACATTGATCGGCGCGCTGCCCTTGTCGCCGGGTATGGTCCCTTCGGAGACGTACCTGAACGTCAGGGGATGGGCGGCGGGGGACGCCGCGAAGAGTGGCAGCATGAGCCGCACGAAGTCGCGCTTCTGGCTCAACACGGCCTGTATGCGCCGCGCTTCCGCCGATTGGGTCGGGCGGTCGTTCCCGATCTGCAGTGTCGGATTCACGCCCATGTTTGGCGTGTGCCGCTCGCTGATGAGTCCGTCGCCGTTGAACCCGTCCCGCAGAGTCATGCGACCGGTGGTGTTCGGCCCCGTCGCGAACGATCGGGCGCCGCGCCGCACAAACTTGTCGGGCCGTTCGTAGAAAAACTCTACGGCCGACTCCAACCGGACCGGCCCCATGTCTTCCATGTGCGACCCCGTCACGGTCAAAGTGGTGATACCCGCCAGCAACGCGTCGCCCCCCATGGCCTCGCGCGACTTCGCGAGGAGTCCCGGCACATCCACTTGTGCGGTGCGGACAGGAACGGCGAACCAGGCCGCAGCCAGGGCCGTCAGAACAACGCGCGGCGCGCGAACGTGCTTGAACATCCGCGTATTGTAGGGCTGGTCCAGTTCCCCAGTTCCCCAGTTCCCC
>JBKJJZ010000534.1:0-12064 GCA_046597705.1 Vicinamibacterales bacterium
CACCACGTCCAGGGAGCGTAGCGCACGAGCAACATCATGAGTACCCAACCGTAGATGCCGGCCATCACATCGGCGGCCTGGGCATCATGGCCGACGATGTGATGGCCGGCATCTACGGTTGGGTACTCATGATGTTGCTCGTGCGCTACGCTCCCTGGACGTGGTGACAAAGACCATTCGGCACGCTGAGATCCTCGCGATCGGCTCGGAACTCCTGACGCCGTTTCGCTCCGACACAAACTCCCTGTACTTGACCGCCCGGCTCAACGAGTTGGGTCTCGACGTCATTGGCAAGTCGGTTGTGGCCGACGATCGCGCCGCGTTGGAATCATCGATTCGCATTGCGCTGCAACGAGCCGACGTAGTTGTGACGACAGGTGGACTCGGGCCCACCGATGACGACCTGACACGGGATGCGATTGCGGCCGCCGCAGGCGTGTCGTGTGACGAGGACCCCGCGGTCATCGCCACGATCGAAAGGCGCTTCGAGCGTCGTGGGATACCGATGCCCGCAATCAATCGGCGGCAGGCGCAGGTGCCTCATGGCGCCGTCATCCTCGCCAATCCCCATGGTACGGCTCCCGGGCTCTGGTTCGAACTTGGTTCCAACGTCATCATTGCGCTGCCAGGCCCTCCGCGCGAACTCAGGCCCATGTGGGAGAACGAAGTTCTGCCGAGGCTGAAGGCACGCTGCAGCGATGCCGTCCTGCGGCGCCGTACAATCAAGATCGCCGGACGAGGAGAGTCGCATGTGGAGGAAGTGGCCCAGCCTGTTTACGCACCGTTGCGCGATGGCGACCCCGCGATCGCGACAACCATCCTGGCATCCCCGGGGCAGGTGGAGCTGCATCTATCGGCGCAGGGCAACGACTCCGCGCGGCTCGATGAAGCGCTCGACCGGGCAGTCGGTGCACTGACGGCGGCCCTGGGGCCGGTTGTGTTCAGCGTCGACGGCCGTGACTTGCCCGAGGTCGTTGGCGCCCTGCTGATGCGGCGTGCGTTCAAGCTGGCCGCTGGCGAGTCCTGCACGGGCGGCTTGTTGCTGGGCGCGCTGACGGACATTTCTGGCAGTTCAGCGTGGGTGGCCGGCGGCGTGGTGGCCTATTCGAACAGCGTGAAGGTGCACTCGCTCGATGTGCCCGCCGAACTCATCGCCGTCCATGGCGCGGTCAGTGAGCCTGTTGCGGAGGCGATGGCCGAAGGCGCCCGTCGCGTGATGAACGCCGACATCGGCGTCGGGATTACAGGCATTGCCGGCCCCACCGGTGGAACTGAAGCGAAGCCGGTGGGTATGGTGTGCATCGCCGTTGCGGGGCCCGATGCGCGGCGCGTCGCGAGAACCGTGCGGTTCCCGGGTGACCGCGCGATGGTGCGTCAGATGGCCGTCCAATCGGCGCTGGACCTGGTTCGTCGCCAGGTAATGACGCACGCCGACTACAATTAACAGGCATGCCGTCGGTCGAAATCAGTCAGGAGCGGTACCGCGCGGCCGTACTCGGCGCCGGAAGTTGGGGCACCGCCCTCGCGATTCATCTGGGCAGCATGGGACACGACGTCGCGCTCTGGGGCCGCGACGCCACGCTCCTCAGCGCGATGGCGGAGCGTCGCGCCAATCCGACCTACTTACCCGATGTGACTTTTCCCGCGCCGCTGCGTCCCACGTCCTGCATGACGACGGCCCTGAAGGACGCGCGTCATGTGATTGTTGCGGTGCCGTCACACGGGTTGCGCGCCGTCGTGCGCGCGGCTGCGTCCGAACTGCCGCGCGAAGCGATTCTCGTCAGTGCCACAAAAGGCATCGAGCCCGATTCCCTGAAGCGCATGTCGGAAATCCTGCACGACGAAACCGGCGGCCGTCATCCAGTGGTGGTGTTGTCGGGTCCGAGTTTCGCCGCCGAAGTGGCCCGGCGTCTTCCCACCGCACTCGTGGCGGCGTCGTCTGATGACGCCGCGCTTCGAGCCGTTCAGGAAGAGTTCCGAGGTTCATCCTTCCGCCTGTACGGATCGCGGGACGTGGTGGGCGTCGAAATCAGCGCGTCGATGAAGAACATCATCGCCATCGCGGCAGGGGTCGTTGAGGCGCTGGGCCTGGGCCACAACGCGATGGCGGCCCTGATCACACGAGGCCTGGCGGAGATTTCGCGCTTGTCATGCGCGATGGGCGGCGAGCGTGAGACGGCATCGGGCCTGAGCGGACTCGGCGATCTGGTGTTGACGTGCACGGGCTCGCTCAGCCGCAATCGACATGTGGGACTGGAGTTGGGGCGAGGCCGGTCACTGGACGAGATTCTGTCCAGCATGCGGATGGTGGCCGAAGGCGTGCGCACCACTCCGGCAGCACTCGAGTTGGGTCGGCAGTACGGCGTGGAGTTGCCGATTGCGGCTCAGATGGCCGAGGTGCTGGCGGGCCGCATGACTCCTCGCGAAGCGGTCAGTTGTTTGATGCTTCGCCCGCAGCGCGGCGAACAGGAATCTGGAAGCGTGTAATGTCACTATTCGATCGCCTCAAGGCGGGACTTGCGCGAACCGCGCAGCAAATTCGGGAACGCCTCAGCGAGGCCGATGTGCCATCGTCACCCGCCACCACGAACGCCACGGTGGGAGGGCGGCCGAGCCTGGCGCTCGAGACGCTCGAGGCTGTCGAGGATGCCCTGATCGCCGCTGACGTCGGCTTGCCGGCAACGAAGCGTATCGTCGAGGCGGTGCGTAATGATCGTCAAGGCTCGCTCAGCGCCCGCGTCGGTCGCGAAGTGCGCCGGATCCTTGGAGAAACCGCAGCGACGCCGTCGATTACTTCCACGCCTCACGTCATCCTGATCGTCGGCGTCAACGGCACGGGAAAAACCACCACGGTCGGCAAGTTGGCGAACTTGTATCGAACCAGTGGCCGTTCGGTGCTGGTGTGCGCCGCCGACACGTTTCGTGCGGCAGCCGTCGAGCAACTCGCGGTGTGGACGCAACGCGCGGGTGTGGATCTGGTGCGGGCGCAGTCGGGTTCGGATCCTGCGGCGGTGACGTTTGATGCGGTCACGGCGGCCAAGGCGCGCGGCCGCGAAATCGTGCTCGTGGACACGGCAGGCCGGCTGCATACACGCGCGAATCTCATGGCGGAACTCGACAAGATTCGACGCATCGTGGCCCGCGAGGTGCCGGGTGCCCCCCACGAAGTCCTTCTCGTGCTCGATGCGACAGTCGGACAGAACGGCCTGGTCCAGGCCCGCGAGTTTCAACAGGTGAGCGGCGCCAACGGCATCGTTCTCACCAAACTCGATGGCACCGCCAAGGGCGGAGTGGCCGTGGCCATCGCTCATGACCTGAAGGTCCCGATTCGCTATGTGGGCGTGGGAGAGGGCATTGACGACTTCATGGCGTTTGATGCCGACGCGTATGTGGATGCGCTGTTCGCGGAGCCGAAGTAGGTGAGGCGTGCCTCGCCGTAGCCTTGGCGGAGGCGGGACCGACGCGGACTGGATGGCCAGAGCGTTGCTCGTGGCTGAGCGAGGACGCGGCACCACAACGCCGAACCCTCTCGTCGGCGCAGTAGTCGTAGGTCACGACGGCGTGCTGTTGGCGCAGGGCGCGCACCTGAAGGCGGGCGGGCCGCACGCCGAGGTTGTGGCCCTTGACGCAGCGGGCGAACGCGCGCGCGGCGCCACTCTGTATTGCACCCTTGAGCCCTGCTGCCACGTTGGCCGGACCGGCCCGTGCGTAGAGCGAATTGCGGCCGCTGGCATCCGGCGAGTGGTGACCGCGATGACCGACCCCAATCCGCGCGTCGATGGCGGCGGCCATCAGTGGCTGCTCGGACATGGCATCGAGGTGGAGACCGGCATCCGACAAGCCGAAGCGGTACGCCAGAACAAACCGTTCCTGACGTGGATTGAAGCCGGGCGGCCCTGGACCGTGCTCAAGACCGTCACGTCCGCGGATGGGTTCGTCGGCCGCGCCGGCGAGAGCACTCGGCTGTCGGGCTCCGACACGGATCGATGGATGCAGCGGCAGCGCGCGTGGATCGATGCCCTGATCGTGGGCGCGGACACCGTCATCGTTGACAATCCGTTGTTGACGGCCCGAGGCGCGCTCCGTGCGCGCCCTCTGACGCGGGTCGTTATCGACTGGCGGGGAAGGACGCCTCTGACGGCGAGGGTCTGGTCGACCCTGTCGGCCGGTCCCGTCATAATGGTGGTGCTCGAGGCAACCGTCCGCGCCAACCCGGAACGGTTCGACGTCCTTCGGCTGCACGGGGTCACCGTGGATGAATACGGCACTCGTGATCTCAAAGCCGTGGCCGAACGATTGGCGGGTGGGGATGTGCAGTCGGTGGTGCTCGAGGGAGGTCCCACATTGCAGCAGGCGTGGCTCGACGCGGGTCTGGTTGATCAGGCGCAGTGGGTGATCACGCCCGCGGTTCTTGGTGAGGGCGTGCCGATGGTGGCGGCCGTGCGCGAGCGAGGTGATGCCGTGGAGCGCGTGCCTTTGGGCGACGATCGACTGGTCGAGTTCGAGTGGTTGCCTTTCGGAGGCCGGGTCTTCAGACCCGGCGAGTGATTATGTTTACCGGATTGGTTGAGGCGGTGGGGCGAGTCGCAAGTCTCGACGACAACGCAGGAGGGCGCCGTCTGCTTGTGGAGACCCTGCTTGCAGAGGAACTCGCGCAGGGTGACAGCATTGCCGTCAATGGCGTCTGCCTGACGGTTGTGAGCAGGACCGGCGCAGGTTTTTGCGCCGATCTCTCTCCGGAAACGTTGCGCGTCACCACCCTGGGCGAATGGAAAACCGGTCGCCGTGTGAATCTCGAGCGGCCCCTTCGTGCCGATCAGCGCCTGGGTGGCCACTTTGTCCTGGGCCATGTGGATGCGGTGACTGAAGTGTCCGCGATTCAGGCCGATGGTGACTCATACTGGATGGAGTTCACCTTGCCGTTCGCGCTTCGCGCCCTTCTCATCCCGAAGGGATCGGTCACGCTCGATGGCATCAGTCTGACGCTGGCAGCGCTCGGCGACCGTGATTTTGGCGTGCAGATTATTCCGCACACATGGACGCACACCGCGCTCTCGGACCTGACGCCTGGCGCGGCAGTGAACATCGAAGCGGACGTCCTGGGTAAATATGTGGCCCGGATGATGTCGTTGCAGAATCTGCCGGAGCCTGTTCCGGCTTGGAGGATCGAGTGAAGAAGCCTGGTTTGCGTCTGGCCAAGGGCCGTCGCGCATCACCGTTTGCCACCATCGATGAAGCTATCGCGGCCTTCCGGGACGGCCAGATGCTGATCGTCGTTGACGATGAGGAACGCGAAAATGAAGGGGACCTGACGATGGCGGCATCGAAGGTCACGCCTGATGCCATCAACTTCATGGCGAAACACGGGCGTGGGCTGGTCTGCCTCTCAATGACGCCGGAGCGGCTGGCGGAGCTCGAGATTCCACTCGAGGTCAGCGACAATTCATCGACTCGCGAGACCGCCTTCTGCGTTTCGATCGATGCAAGAGCCGGCACATCAACCGGGATATCGTCGGCCGACCGCGCGCGCACGGTTGAGGTCGCCCTGGCGACAGAGACGAAGCCGAAAGATCTGGCGCGACCCGGCCATGTGTTTCCGCTGCGGGCCCGGCCTGGCGGCGTGCTGGTGCGTTCGGGCCACACTGAAGCGGCCGTGGACCTGGCGCGAATTGCCGGACTGGCGCCGGCTGGAGTCATCTGCGAAATCCTCAACGAGGACGGCACGATGGCGCGTGTGCCCGAACTGACGAAGTTCGCGCGCAAGCACAAGCTGCTGATGATCACGATCGCAGATCTGATCCGGTATCGCATGCGGACCGAGAGCATGGTCAAGCGAGTGGCGCGCGCGATGCTGCCCACCGCCCATGGCCCGTTCGAAGTACATGCGTATGAGTCGGGTCTGGATGGCGAGACGCACGTGGCGCTGGTCCGCGGGGATCTGGCGGACGGGCAACGCATCATGGTGCGTGTGCACTCGAAGTGCCTGACCGGGGATGTGTTTCATTCGTCGCGCTGTGATTGCGGCCCGCAGCTTGACCGGGCCATGGAACTCATCGCGGCTGAAGGCCAGGGCGTCCTGTTGTATCTGAACCAGGAAGGCCGAGGCATTGGCCTGGCCAACAAGATTCGCGCGTACGAGTTGCAGGATCAGGGGCTGGATACCGTCGAGGCCAACGAGCAGCTTGGCTTCAAGGCCGACCAGCGCGACTACGGGATCGGCGCGCAGATCCTTCGTGACCTGGGCGTGCGGACCATGCGGCTGCTGACCAACAATCCGCGCAAGTTCGTGGGTCTTGAGGGCTACGGCCTGTCGGTGGCGGAGTCGCTGCCGATTGAAATTGCGGCAACGGACTTTACGCGCCGCTACATGAAGACCAAGAAGGACAAGATGGGGCACACGCTGTCCTCGGTCTAGAAGATGCGGACGAGCGCGCATGCGGTGGTCGTGGGTGCGCTGCTATGCGCCAGTCTGCTGCCCTTGCGCGCCCAGCAAGCCGTCGATGACACGTCGCTGCCGGCACTGCTCGAGCGGCTCGGCAAGTACGTCGAGGAGTACGAGACCAGCCTGGCCGCGGTCGTCTCCGAAGAGCACTATCAGCAGGAAGTGACAGCGCTCAACGGAATGTTCGGTGACAAGCGGCTGCTCCGATCAGACCTGTTGCTTTCCAAGGCCGGCGAGATGGGCTGGGTCGCGTTTCGGGATGTGTTCGAGGTGGATGGCAAGGAAGTGCGTGACCGCAGCGACCGCCTCGTGAACCTGTTCCTCAAGCCCACGGGCGATTCCACCGAGCAGGTCCGGAAGATCGTGGCTGAGAGTGCGCGGCTCAACGTCGGGTGGGTGAACCGGAACATCAACGTGCCGACCATGGTCCTCCAGTTTGCCAAGCCTGCCGAGCAACATCGGTCGGAGTTCAAACGCGGGGGAACCACTGACGTAAATGGTGTTGAAGCGCGCGAGATCCGCTTCCAGGAGAAGAAGCTCCCCCGGATGATCGTCACGCGCGATGGCGCGGCGGCCCAGGGCCGGTTCTGGATCGATGAGGCCACCGGCCGGGTGGTCAAAACCGAGCTCAGGATTGCCACCGGCAGCACCAACGCCACCGTCGTCGTGGCCTATGAGTTCCAGCCGAAGTTGAAGATTTGGCTGCCGATTCTGATGAATGAGCGCTACGCGACCCCCAGGCAGCCGGTCATCACGGGCCGTGCCACCTACCAGAACTTTCGCCAGTTCAACGTGGTTGTGGGCGAGGTCATCAAGTGAGCTCGGAGGCGAATTGGCTCCAACCGACCCATTTCGCCTCCGAGCTCATTTCAGGTTTCCCAATTGCAGATTTCCAGCTGTTTGGCTTAACATAACTGTTTGCGCTTGAACCGGTTAGCGCCACAGAAGGCCCTGGTATTTGGCTTGGGCGTGGTGACCGGAGCGGGTTCGTGAACGGTATGTTGGAGTCGCTCAGCACGCGTCTGCAGGACGTCTTTCGGTCGCTTCGCGGCGAACTGCGCCTGACCGAGGCCGGTGTCGATGCCGCGCTTCGCGAGATTCGTCTCGCGCTGCTCGAAGCGGACGTCAACTTCCGCGTCGTCAAGGCGTTCATCGAGCGCGTGCGCGTGAAGGCCGTGGGCGAAGACGTCCTGCGAAGCCTGACGCCGGCGCAGCAGGTCGTGCGGATTGTGCGCGACGAGATGCTCGCCCTCTTCGGTGATGTCACCGGAGGGTTGACCGTCACGTCGCAGTCGCCGCGTGTGGTGCTGATGCTGGGCCTGCAGGGCTCGGGTAAGACCACGACGTCGGCCAAGCTTGCGCGGTGGCTGGCACAGCAGGGGAAGCACCCGATGCTGGTGTCCACCGACGTGCGACGGCCGGCGGCCATCCAGCAGCTGTCGGTGCTGGCGAAGCAAGTGGGCGTGCGCGTGCACGACCCAGAGGGCGAGTTGGACCCGGTGGTGCGCGCGAAGGGCGCACTGGCGGCGACGAAGCAGCTGGGGTTCGACACGCTGATCGTCGATACGGCAGGACGCCTGCACATCGACGACGAGCTGATGGCGGAGTTGGATGCCATTGCCGCCGCGGTGAGTCCGACCGATCGGTTGTATGTCGCTGATGCGATGACCGGTCAGGACGCGGTGCGTAGCGCGGGCGAGTTCAACGCGCGGTCGGGTGTGTCGGGCGTGGTGTTGACCAAGCTCGACGGGGATGCGCGCGGCGGCGCCGCGTTGTCGGTGGTGGGCGTTGTCGGCGTGCCGATTGCGTTTGTGGGCGTCGGCGAGCGCCCGCAGGACTTCGAGCCGTTCCACGCGGACCGGCTGGTGTCGCGCCTGTTGGGGATGGGAGACATCCTCACGCTCATCGAACGCGCGGAAGAAGCGCTAGACGATGAGAGCCGCGAGAAGCTCGAGTCGAAGACACGGCTTGATGACTTCACGCTGGAGGATTTCGGGGACCAGTTGCGGACCATCAAGAAGATGGGGCCGCTGGACCAGGTGCTGGGGATGATTCCCGGGATGGGCGCGATCAAGGAGCTGAATGCTCAGCGCGCCCAGATGGATGGCAAGCAGGTGGAGCGGGTGCAGGCGATCATCAGTTCGATGACGATCGAGGAGCGCCAGAACCACCAGGTGATTGACGGCAGCCGTCGCAAGCGCATCGCGCGCGGCAGCGGCACGTCGGTGGAAGAAGTGAATCGGGTGCTGAAGCAGTTCGTCGAGATGCGCAAGATGCTCAAGACCATGAGTGGCGCGGGCGGCGGAATGAAAGGCAAGCAGCGCCTGATGAACATGTTGCGCGGCAGATAGTTCGGAGGCCGGGTCTTTCGACCCGGCATAACAGGTACGTAGGGCGTCCCTTCAGGGGCGCCGAGATCGTTGTTCGTAGGGCGTCCCTTCAGGGGCGCCGAGATAGAGGAGACAGCATGGTAGTGATTCGTATGCGGCGTGCGGGTTCGAAGAATCGGGCCTTTTTCCGCATTGTGGTAACCGAGTCGGCGGCGGCGCGTGAGGGCCGGTTCATTGAGATCCTGGGCCATTACAATCCCCGCACAAAGCCGGAGACCCTGGTTGTGGATCGCGATCGGTACGCGTTCTGGGTAAAGAGCGGCGCCACGCCCTCCGACACCCTGCGAACGCTGATCGACCGTGCGCCCGCCGCTGTTGCGGCTGAAGCACCGGCGGCCTCGTGAGCCGGGCGCGCGACGTCGTTGACGTGGTGGCGCGCGCTCTGGCCGGCCAGCCTGACGAAGTCGAGGTCGTGGAGTACGAACGCCGCGGCCAGACCGTTGTGGAACTGACAATGGCCCCGGGCGACCTGGGTCGTGTCATCGGCCGGCAGGGTCGCACAGCCACCGCCGTGCGCACGCTGGCTGCCGCAGCCGCGGAGCTCGACGGTCTTCGGGTCAGCGTCGACTTCCGCGACGACTAGACGTGGAGTGGGCGTCGATGGTGCTGGTGGGCCGTGTGGTGCGCCCGCATGGGTTGCGCGGCCAGGTGGTGATTGCCTCCGAGACGGACTTCGGCCCAGAGCGGTTCGCCGCTGGCGCAAAGGTCTGGCGCACGGCGGAGAAGGCGATTGACGGCAAGACGGTCAGCGAGCTCACGGTTGCAGACAGTTATCCGCAGGGGGATAGATGGGTGGTCGCGTTCGAGAACGTGAACACCGTCGAGGATGCCGAGACACTTCGCGGCGTCGAGCTGAGAATTCCGGAAGATGCGCGGATGGCGCTGGGGCCCGACGAGTATTACCTCTACGACCTTGTGGGTTGCCAGGTGCGGACCGAGGCGGGTGTTGAAGTGGGGCGCGTGCAGGCGGTGTACACGGGAGCCGGCGGCGCGCTGCTGAGTGTGAATCGCGACGGCGCCGAGGTGCTGGTGCCGTTGGTGAAGGCGATGTGTCCGGAGATCGACGTGGCCGGACGCCGCATCGTGGTGAACCCGCCCGAGGGGCTGCTGGACGTGAACCGGCCGGCGAAACAATGACGACGATCGATGTCGTGACGATCTTCCCGGCGATGGTTGACACGGTGTTGTCGGAGGGTGTGGTCGGGCGCGCACGAGGCAGGGGATTGGTGGACGTGAAGGCGCGGGACTTGCGCAACTACACGTCGGACAAACACCGGGTGGTGGACGACATGCCGTTCGGGGGCGGGCCCGGCATGGTGCTCAAGCCCGAGCCGCTGTTTCGGGCGGTGGATGAGATTACGGCCGAGCGCGGGGCGCCGGATGCGGTGGTGCTGATGACGCCCCAGGGCAGGGCGCTGACGCATGCCGAGGTGGTGAGGTTCAGCCGGATGTCGCGGCTGGTGGTGTTGTGCGGGCGGTACGAAGGGATCGACGAGCGCGTCACCGAAACGCTGGTGACTGACGAAATCTCGATCGGCGACTTCGTGGTGACGGGCGGCGAAATCCCGGCGCTGTTGCTCGTCGACGCCGTGGTGAGGTTGATGCCCGGCGTGGTGGGCGACGAAGGGTCGGTCGAAGGCGATTCATTCGTGCGCGGATTGCTCGATCATCCGCACTACACGAGGCCGGCGGTGTTTCGAGGGTTGGCGGTGCCGGCCGTGTTGTCGAGCGGGCATCACGGCGAGATCGAACGGTGGCGGGCGCGCCAGCGGGTGGCAAGGACAATGGCGCGGCGTCCGGAGTTGCTGGCGTTGTTGGAACAGTCGGGGCTTTCGGCGGACGAACAAAATGCGCTGGCGGCAGTGCTGGCAGAGGTAGAGGAGCAGTCATGAATGCGGTAGAGATGGTCGAAAAGACGCAGTTGGTGAACCGGCCCGAGATGCGGTCAGGGGACACGGTTCGCGTCCACGTGAAAGTGCGCGAAGGCGACAAGGAACGGATCCAGGTCTTCGAAGGCATGGTGATCGGCATGCATCGGGGTGGCGCGCGCGTCGTTCACGGTGCGCAAGGTGTCGTTCGGTCAGGGCGTCGAGCGCATCTTTCCGCTCCACTCGCCGATTGTCGACAAAGTGGAAGTCATTCGCAGCGCCAAGGTGCGCCGCGCGAAGCTGTACTTCCTGCGCGACCTGCGCGGCAAGGCTGCCCGCATGAAGGAAAAGCGCCGGACTCCGTAGTCGGGAGGCGGGCGAGATGACGAGGGCTCGGGCGTCGCGCGCGCTGGAAAACGCCGCACGGCGTTTCGGGATCGTGCACGTCGCAGGCGTGGACGAAGTGGGGCGCGGATGCCTGGCCGGACCTGTGGTGGCGGCGGCCGTCATCCTGCACCCCGATCGCTACATCCAGGGCGTGGCTGACTCGAAGCTGCTCCCGGCCGAAACGCGGGAGCGGCTGAGTCTCGAAATCATCGAGGCCGCCATCGCCTGGAGCATCTGCGTCGTCGAGCCTCCGGAAATCGACCGGCTCAATATTCACAAGGCGTCTCTGCACGCGATGCACCAGGCCGTGATGGGGTTGGTGCCGCTGCCGGGCCTGGTCCTCATTGACGGGTTTCCCATTCCGCAGCTCGTACTCGCGCAACGTGCGCTCGTGGGCGGAGATCGCCGTGTGAGCGCCATTGCCGCGGCCTCGATTGTCGCCAAAGTGCATCGCGATCGGCTGATGTGCGAGCTACACGAGCGAGACCCCCGCTACGGGTTTGATCGTCACAAGGGCTACGCTACCGCCGACCACCTGGCCGCCGTTGATCGTTGCGGGTACTCGGAGGCGCACCGGCGCACATTCCGGCCGCCCACGTTGTTCCAATAGGAGCCACCCATCGCTTTCCTCAGTCGCCTTCTGCTTGCCGTATACCTCATCGAGGCCGGGTTCCTGCTCGTGATGGCGCCCTGGACACCGTTGTGGCACCGCAACTACTTTGCCGCCCTCTGGCCCTGGCTCGACATCGGGATGCGCAACCACTTCGTGCGCGGGGCTGTCACGGGCGTGGGCCTCGTCACCGCGTGGGCGGGGGTCAAGGATCTCAGCGGCGCGTTCATGGCGCGCTGGTCTGCCTCCAAGTGACCATTTGCCTCGTCACGGATCGACGTCAGTTGAGTCCCGGCGCGCGAACGGTCCGGGACGAAGTTTCGGCACTGGTCAGGTGGCCCGATGAGGCGATTGCCGCGGGCGTTGA
>JBKJJZ010000249.1:0-9353 GCA_046597705.1 Vicinamibacterales bacterium
TTCGGCCTGATTGGACCCAACGGGGCGGGCAAGACCACGACAATGGAATGCGTGGAGGGGGTGCGGACGCCCGACAGCGGCAGCATCACCGTGCTGGGGCTGGATCCCATTCGCGACGTGTACGCCCTTCAGCAACGCGTCGGCGTGCAGCTGCAGGAGGCACAACTGCAAAAGCGCGTCCGCGTGCGCGAAGCCGTGGCGCTCTGGGCCTCGCTCTACCGGACGAAAATCGATCACAACCGGCTGCTTGGTCAGCTGGGCCTGCAGGAAAAACGTGACGCGTTGTTCATGACGCTGTCTGGCGGACAAAAGCAGCGTCTCTTTATCGCGCTCGCGCTTATCAACGATCCCGAACTGGTCTTTCTGGACGAACTCACAACCGGACTCGACCCTCAGGCCCGGCGCGCCATCTGGGATCTCATCCGGGGCATCCGCGACCGCGGCAAGACGATCTTTCTGACCACGCACCTCATGGAGGAAGCGGAGCGGCTCTGTGACCGTGTGGCCATCATCGATCATGGGCGCATCGTGGACGTCGATTCACCTGCGGCCCTGATTCGGCGGCACTGCCCTCAGAGGACGGTGATTCTGACCACCGAAGACGAGTCGGCCGGGGCGACGCTGCAGGAAATTCCCGGTGTTATGGTCTCGCGCGGCGAGAGTGGAGTCCTGACCGTGCGCGGCGATGGCGCGGACCTGATGACCAGCGTCATTCAGTGCCTGGCAGACTCCAGGGTTCGCGTCACTGACTTCCAGACGGTGGTGCCAACGCTGGAAGATGTCTTCCTGAAGCTGACCGGCCACACCATTCGCCAATAGCCGGACCAAATGTAGGGCGTGGCTTCAGCCGCGCCGAAAAAGGAGGACGAGTGCGCGGACTCTGGAATCTGACGTGGTTGGAAATCAAGATTTTCGCGCGTGAGCCGCTCGGCTTTTTGAGCACGATCTTCTTTCCGGTGCTGATCTTCGTGATGCTGGGCCGAAGCCTCGGCGGCCGCGCCACATCGAGCGAACGCCTGCGCGATTTTGTCAGCGCCGACCTTCCCGTCTTTACCGTCATGCTCATCGCCTTGAACGCGGTGCTGTCGCTGGTCACGATCATCTCGATCTATCGCGAAAGCGGGATCCTGAAGAGATTGCGGGCCACCCCGCTTCGCCCGCACACGATTCTGACCGCCCACGTGATTGTGAAGCTCATCTTCACCGGGGTCACCCTCGTGCTGATGGCCGCCGCGGGCCGACGGTTCTATCCGATGCCACTCCACGTGGCGTGGTTCAGCTTCGCCCTCGCGCTCATCGTCAGCACCATCAGCATTCTGTCGGTGGGTTTTCTCGTGGCCAGCGTGGTGCCCACCGCCAGGTTTGCCCAGCCGATCGGATCGCTGATTCTTTACCCCATGCTGGGTGCGTCGGGCCTGTTCGTACCGATCACCGCGTTACCGGCGTGGCTTCAACCGATCGCGCATGTGTTGCCGTTGACGCCTGCGGTCTCGTTATTGAGAGGCATCTGGCTGGGTGAAGGATGGCTCGCGCACGGCTGGGACCTGGCGGGGCTCGCGCTGGTGTTTGTGATCTGCGTCGCGCTTTCGTCGCGGGTTTTCCGGTGGGAGTAACCGTTCGCCGGGTCTAAAGACCCGGCCTCCGAAGAACGGTCGGGACTGTCCTCGGAGGCCGGGTCTTTAGACCCGGCAACTAGCGTTTTCCCAGGGTTCGCCAGATCCCGACGTAAAACATGTTCGCGTCGAGGCCGGGATTGACGATCGAGTTGTACGAGTTCGACAGGTGGTGAAACTTGTAGCCGGCCTGGAGCCAGTGCCGCCGGCTGATTCGCACCAGTAGACCGCCGCCGTACTCGATCGTGAAGTTCGAGCTTTCGGCCTCGGGCACGGGAAACGGCTTGTTGAAGAAGATCATCCCTCCAGCCGCCGCGGCGTAGACGCCCACTCGACCTGCCAAGGGCACGGCCAGCTCGATGGCAAACGGCGAGAACCCGAACGCGTAGGCCGTGTTGTCCAGAACGACTGGCGGGTCGTCGGGTGGCACATAGTAGTAGAACGGCAAGGTGCGCCCGCGCACGATCATCGCGGGCACCACCTGAACGCCGTACGAAACTCGCGCCGCACCCATCTTGAGCACCGTGGTCTGGACCTGGAGTCCGAGAAAATAGTGATCACGACCCGGCGTGGTTCCCAGGCGCGGAGTGATCGGCGAGTTATGCGCGGCGCCGGCGAAGGCGCCGATCCGCCACTGTCCCTTGGGTGCGGGCTCGCTGCCCAACGCATCCACACGCGGCGCCGGTGTTTCCTGGGCGGCTGCAGGGCTGGGCATCACCACGGTCACAAGCATCAGCATCAGGCACGCTCGAAGCACGCGGCTGCGCGTGAACGACGAGCGCATTAGCCGGGGCCCGCAAATCGGTTGACCGGCTTGCCCTTCACGCCAGGCCGGAACCTGAACAGTCCACCTGCCAACGGCTGTGCGGCGCGCTCGATTTCGCTGAGGCCAATCCATGCGGTGGTGATGAACAATTCGTCGAGGCCGGGACCGCCGAAGGCGCACTTGGTGACCAACGTGGCCGGCATGTTGATCACCGTATCCAGCACACCATCGGGCGCGTAACGCCGCACTGCCCCTCCCCGGAACAAACAGACCCAGACGCCTCCTTCGGCATCCACGATCACGCCGTCGGGAGATCCCTGCTCCGAAGGAATCTCCACAAAGGGACGCCGTTGGAACAGGGCGCCTGTCCGGAGATCGAACTCGAAGGCATCGACACGGCCGGTGGGCGTGTCGGCGTAATACGCCGTCCGATTGTCCGGGCTCCAGTCGATGCCGTTCGACGTGGAGACGCCGGTGAGCACGGGCGAAACGGATCCATCTGTATCGAGACGATAGAGCGTGCCTTCATGCCGGACGCGATGCATGTTCATCGTCCCCGCCCAGAACCTGCCGCGCGCATCGACGTATCCGTCGTTCATCCGATTGCCGGGTCGATCGGCCTCGACCTCGGCGATGAGTCGTGTTTCGCCCGTTGCGGGGTTGGCATGGTGAAAGCCGGTTGCGGCGGCCAGCACCCAGTCTCCGCTCTCCTGAAGAGCCACCGCTCCAACCGGCCAAGGAAACTCCACCACGCGATCTTCGCCCGTTGCGGGGTCGAACTCATGCACATGGCCGCGCATGATGTCCACGAACAACAACCGACGCCGCCGATCATCCCAGAGCGGACCTTCGCCTAATTCGGCGCGGACATCGAAAACGAGTTCAACCACGTTTAGAGGTTATTCCACAACTGTCTTCACACGTGTTTCGAATCTTCTTCACCATGAAGGGAATGAGGGACATGAAGGGTCAGAAGCACCAGGGTGCCTTCATGGCCATCCGCCGGATCAATGCGCGGGGAGTGATCGACCAACTCGTGCACCCACGAGTCCGCGAAGTCGTTGAAGTGTTCCAGCACCTTGTAGTTCGGTGTGGCCACCGCAGAGTGGAGATTGGCCATGGTCCCACCGGTCCACAGGCGTTGTGCGGAGCGAGGTTCAGCGCGTAGACGTCGGCCCGCTGGTGCCGACGACCGTCGTTCTGGCCGACGAGATCCTCACACCAGGTCCCGAGGCAGCAGACTCTCTGGCAGGTTTTGAAACACGACAGGGCGGAGGAATCGCCTGATCGCGGTGCTGCCTACCGACGTGTGCAACGCATTCGTGCTGGCGGGATACGGGCCGCCGTGATGCATTGCGGCCACCACGGCCACACCTGTGGGATAGCCGTTCCACACGATGCGGCCAGCCTTTTCGACCAGTGCCGGCAGCAAGCTCTTCGCCCACGCCATGTCGGCCTCGTCCGCGTGAATGGTCGCCGTCAATTGGCCGTCAAACTGCCCGGCGGCGGCGGTCATGCCTTCCGCTTCGCATCGCACGACGATGGAAACGGGACCGAAGTGTTCGTGTCGCAGCGCCGGCGATGCAAAAAACGTTTTGGAGTCCACCACGAACAGCCGCGGCGCTGCGAAGTAGCCTTCGGCCGGCACATCCGGAAGGGCGACGGCTTCCCGCACACCCGCCACCGCACGGCTTGCAGCCACCTTCGCGTTGAGCGATTTCTGCAAGCCCTGGTTGAGCAGCACGTGTGGCTCACGCGAAGACAGGTCCGCTTCCATCGCGGCAACCAGCGCATCGCCATCGGACCCGCTCGGCACGAACACCACGCCCGGCTTCGTACAAAACTGCCCCGATCCCATCGTCATCGACGCGATCAGGCCTTTGCCAATTTCAGTTCCACGCGCCGCGGCCGCAGCCGCTCCGACGAACACGGGGTTCAGACTGCCGAGTTCACCGTAAAAGGGAATGGGATCGGGCCGTGAGGCAGCCACATCCAGCAACAGACGGCCTACGGTTTCCGAACCTGTGAACGCGATGGCGCGAATGCCTGGCGCGTGGACCAGCGCGTGCGAAATCTCGGGTGCACGGCTTTGAAGCAGGATAAGGGTGTCTGCAGGCGCACCGACGCTGGCGGCTGCCTCGGCAAACGCCTTCGCTGTCAGCTCTGATGAATGCGGATGCGACGGGTGGCCTTTGACGACCACCGTGCATCCAGCGGCCAGCGCTGACGCGGTGTCGCCACCCGCCACGCCAAATGCCAGCGGGAAGTTGCTGGGCGTGAACACGCCAACGGCCCCCACCGGAATCAGCATGCGTCGAAGATCGGGGCGCGGCGGTTTCGCCACGGGGTCAGCCGGCGTGTGAATAACTTCCTGAAAGTCACCTGCTTCCACAACGTCCGCGAACGATCGTATCTGGCTGGTGGTGCGATCCAGCTCTCCCGCGAATCGCGGAAGGCCGAGGCCGGTCTCGAAATCAGCCGTCTCGACAATCGCAATTCGATTTGCCTCAAGGGCATCTGCGGCTGCGCGCAGAAACGCAGCGCGTTGCGCCAGAGTCATCGCCGCGTAGTTTGGTGCGGCCGCAACGGCGCGATCGACGGCGGCCGCCACGTCCTGTACCGACGCTTCGTCGATAGGACCTCGTTCAGCACCGGTGCGGGGGTTGATCGAATGCAGCATCAGCGTCTGACTCCGTAGGGAGACGCAATCGCCTCCGGCATATATCGCTTGAGCAGGGCCAGGCTCAGTTCCGCCCTCCTCACCCGCTCGCGCGAAAGGTTTACGACCATGTTCTCGATATGCATTCCGCTGGGGTACAGGCCAGGCGAATTGCGCAGACCGAACTTCAGATAAATAGGAGCCGCCACGCGGACCAGCGCGGGTGTTTCGTAGTGGCGCACGAGTCCGCCGAAGTCATCGGGGCTTTCGACGTAGAAATCAATTGGCGCGTCGATGGCCTGACGCACCGCCGCGATCTGCGCCAGCGACAAATCCACGGGCAGGTTGATCGACGTCGCGCCAAGATCCTCGAGCAGCCGCGCCGTGGCAGGGTTCGCCGCAGCAATCGTCACCGACGTCTTCAGGACGAAGTCCTCCGGCAGATCGCCAGCGCGTTTCATCTCGCCAAGAATCTTCAGATGGCCAAGGTCACCGACGAGGACCGACTTCAGGCCGAGATGAACACCGTGCAGTACATCTTCAATGCCGAACGCCAGTTGATCGGCGCCCCTCAGCGAGGCGCCCAGCACCTTGCCCGCGCTCGAAGCCGTCTGAGCGCCAGCGTCCCAGCCTGATCTTGGGCCCACGAACAGGCACACCTCGATGCCATGCTCGCGGCCCAGCGCCAGCATTTCTTCAATCTCACTGTCAGTCTGCAGCATGATGCCGCTGCCCTGACTCACGCGATGCACGGGCACTTGCCGGACTGCCGCCTCGCTGATGACCGCCCGCATCGCAGCCGGGCCTTCGCAGGAGGGAATCTCTATGCGGTACTGGCCGCCGTCTTCAAAACGTTTCGCGGAGAGCGGCAGGTCGTGCGCATCTTGCGACGGCAGTTTCTGTTTGGTGAGGATCGATTCGGCCGTCGCCATGGGTGTGCCCTATGTGGCGAACTGAATTCCCAGCCCGCAGTCAACGGCGAGTGACGCACCCGTGATTGCCGACGCTTCGTCTGAGGCGACGAACGCGACAAGGTTGGCCACCTCGATCGGCCTCGCGATGCGATGCATCGGATGCGCCTGCACCACGCTCGCTTCCGCGGCCGCGGGATCGTCCTGCGTGCGAAACCACTCTTCCACCAGGTCCGTACGCGTCCACCCGGGCGACACCGCGTTCACGCGGATGCCGTGCGCGGCATAATCAAGCGCCAGGCTTCGCGTCAGGCCCACCAGGCCCGACTTCGCCGCCGCATAGGGAAACATCCCGGCCATTGTTGATGACGCGTGAATGGAAGCGATGTTGACGATGGAGCCGCAGCGGCGCTCTTTCATGCCGCCCAGTACATGCTTTGCGCAGAGCCACGCGCCTTTCAGATCGACGGCAAAGACGCTCTCCCACTGCTCCTCGGTCATCGTCTCGGCGTTGAAGTAGGCGTTCATGCCGGCGTTGTTCACCAGGATGTCGATGCGGCCGTAGGTATTCCTGACGTCCTCCATCGCGGCCCGAACTTCGGGCTCCCTGGCCACGTCGGCGCGAAGGAACGGCGCCAGCGCCACGCCGGTCCAACTCAGATCGATGTTGGTAACGGCGGCACCCTCGGCGATGAATTTCTCGATGATGGCCCGGCCGATCCCGCGCGAGCCGCCGGTCACTACCGCAACTTTGTCATGAAGGCGTCCGGTCACAGGCGGATCTTATCGCTAATGGCGCCCCTAAAGGGACGCCCTCCGTACTAATGGCGCCCCTAAAGGGACGCCCTCCGTACGGACTGAACCGTAGGGCGTCCCTTCAGGGGCGCCGATTACCAGTGATCGTGGACGTGGGCGCGAATGAACTCGTCGTAGACGTCTCGAATGGCGGCCATGTGCAGGGTATCGAGTGGCGGCAGCAGCGCGGCGACGGCGTTGGAGTGGGCTTGCTCCGGTGTTCGGGCGCCGGGGATCGCGCACGTGACGGCGCTCCACATCAGGATCCAGCGCAATGCGAACTGCGCCAGCGTCACTCCGGGTGGCACCAGCGGCCGCAGCTCTTCGACCGCGGCCAGGCCTACCTCATAGGGCACGCCGGAAAATGTTTCGCCCTTGTCGAACTGTTCGCCCTGCCGGTTGAACTGGCGGTGGTCGTCCTGGGCGAAGGTCGAGGACGCGGACAGCTTTCCAGTGAGCAGCCCGCTGGCCAGAGGCACGCGGGCGAGGATTCCCACTTCGTTGCGTTCTGCCAGTTCGAACAACGTACTCGCGGGCTTGATCCTGAACGGGTTGAAGATGATCTGGATCGACTGCACGTTCGGATGGACCATGGCTCGGCGCGCCTCGTCCACGGTTTCCACGCTCACGCCGTAGTAGCGCACCTTCCCCATCGACACGAGGTCATCGAGAAAGCCGAACACCTCGGCGCTGTCGAAGACGGCCGGATGCGGGCAGTGCAACTGGAGCAGGTCGACCGCATCAACATCGAGGTTGGTCAGGCTTTGATCGACCCAGCTCACCAGGTTGGTCATGGAGTAACCGGCCAAAGTCTGCGCCGGTAACTTGCGGCCGGCCTTTGTGGCCACCCAGATGCGATCGCGCGGGCGTTCGCGCAGGAGGCGCGCGACCAAACGCTCGCTGTGGCCCATGCCGTACACGTCGGCGGTGTCGATGAAATTTACCCCGGCATCGACGGCCGCGTGCAACGTCTTCATCGACTGCGCATCGTCGACGGGTCCCCACGATCCGCCGATGGCCCAGGCACCCAGACCGATTGCCGACAGCGTCATGTCTGTGCGGCCGAGGCGGCGCGTGGGCATCATGTTCATTGCTTTGCCCAGACGATCATCTCGCCTCGGCCACGATTGGCCCACGCGAAGTACGGGATTGCCATGATCGTACGCGTCGTTCCATCCGCGGACTTCACGGTTGTGGTCAACGCTTCAACACCTCCGAGCAGGTCCGCACGGAAGGCCTCGGTGAATACTGAAGTCACGGGGATCGTGATGTCTGCCAGCGCGCCGCCGTTATCGATCCCTTCGACCGCGTAGACCACGGGACCGCGCTGGATGGCGGCCTTGCCGATATCGTCTTTCACACTCGCATGCGCCAGGATTCGGCGGACTGGCATCGGCAGGTAGACCTGTTCGACAAAAGCCTTTTTTGCTGAGACCTGAGGCTGGGTGATCCGCACCGTGTCGATCATCCAGCCATCCCTCGGCATGGCGCACGCGTCCGCCTCGGTCATGCCGTTGCACGGCGCCGGGGGCCAGGAAGGAGTGTTGTAGGAGACTGGCTTGACTGTCACCTCGAACGTGTAGAGGTCTGTGCCGAACGGACTGGTGGCCAGCCATCCTGGTGCGCGCATTTTCAGCACGAAATTCACCGGTCGATCAGACGTGACCTCGAAAGCGACGTTGCCGTCCCACGGGTAATTCGTCGTTTGTTTTACCCGCACGGAGGCGTTGCCAACTTTGATCGTCGCCTCGCTGTTCACATACAGGTTCACAAAGACCTCGTGGTTCGAACCAGTCGAGCGTTGGGAGTAGATGAGTCCAGGCAGCTGCGCCATCAGCCTTGCGAGGTTCGCCGGGCAACACGCGACATCGAAGTAAGCGCTGCGGGCATTTCCACGGCTCGAGGCGGTGGCCTCGAGCGGGTTCTGATAGAAGAAAGTGTCGCCCTTGATCGAAACGCCGGAGAGAAAGCCGTTGTATAAGGTCTGCTCAAACGCGTCGAGGTACTTGGCGTCGCCGGACTTCAGGAACATCCGGTAATTCCACAGAATGCCGCCGACCGATGCGCAGGTCTCGGTGTAGGCCGTCCGGTTCGGAAGTACGTAGTCGTCGGCGAAGCTCTCTGTCCCGCCCAGTGAGCCCATGCCGCCCGTGATGTAGGCCCGCTTCGAATACAAGTCTCTCCAGAGGCGGTCGATGGCCACGTTGTAGGCCTTGTCCTGCAGCATGCCGGCGATATCGGCCATGGCGCTGTAGAGATAGACCGCGCGCACGGCGTGTCCCTGCACCTTTGTCTGGTCCACCGCAAGCAAGTCGTCCTGCCGATAAGCGCGGTCGTTGTAGAGGAGCCAGCTCTGCTCGGTGTAGTTCTTCGAAGCGTTGTGATCTGTGCCGCGCTGGTCCACGAAGAACTTCGCGAGGTTGAAGTAACGCACGTTGCCGGTGGCGCGGTAGAGCCGCACGAGCGCCATCTCGATCACTTCATGCCCAGGGGCGTCTTTGCGTCTGGTTGGGCCGAACGTGCGGTCAACCAAATCCGCGTTCTTGATCGCGATGTTCAGCAGCGATCGCTGGCCTGTTGCCGCGAAATGCGCGACAGCCGCATCGATC
>JBKJJZ010000376.1:0-5014 GCA_046597705.1 Vicinamibacterales bacterium
TCACCTGCAACCGGCAGCCCCGCCAGGAACGGGCCACGCAGCCGCTCATCGTTCCACACATGTTTCAGCAGCAGGACGATGGCGTCGGCCGAGACGTAGTTGTAGCGCGAGAGTCCGGACCCGTCGGACATGACGTACGAATCGGCGGGAATGCCCCAGGCAGTCAGCATCGCTGTGACAACACGCTTGCCTGCCGCGGTGCTTCCGGCACCTCCGAATCGCTGGCCCAGCGTCTTCAGGATCGTCTCGCCGTAGAAGTTCTGACTCTCCTTGAGGAAGTACGCGCCGAGTGAGGACAGCGGCAGCGATTGCCGCGTGGCGATGACCCGGCGGGCGGCTGACACCGAAGCCGGTGGGCCGCTGACCGAAGCGGCCGTCAGCGCGTCAATGTCCCAGGCGCCGCCGCGAACGAAGATGCCTTGAGCTTCGAGCGCGGACTTCAAGGCACTGACGAAGAACTGCGTGGGGTTTTCGACCGCGGCGGTCCGTACAAGAACGGCGCGGCCCAGGGGAATGGTCCCGGTTACTTCGAGCACGTCACTGCCGGGATTCCTGAAATTCGAGAGTGAGGCCACGCCGCCCGCCGCGCTCGTCGTCACTCTAGAGACAAGCGCCAGTCCGTGGCCGGAAGGACTCAGTTCGAGTCGTGCAGGCGCTCCCACGGCGGCGCCGGGCCAGATGCGGATGATGGCGGTGTTCTCGTTGTAGTTGAGGCCACTGGACCCGGCTGCATATCCGTCGCCCAGGTAGTCCCAGGCCCAGCCGGGACCAATCGTCGAATCATCGAACAGATTGTCATCGCCGATGAGCCGGCCTTCAACTCGCCGGATCCCTGCAGCCTGCAACGCGACGGCCCATTCGTCAAACAGCGGGGATGCCCCGAAGTTCTGTGAGTCGATCGACGGGTCTCCACCGCCCACCACGATGAGGTCGCCGGTGAGGGTGCCGTCGGCAATCGTGCCGGCAGCGTCGAGGCGCGTCTCGAACTTGAAGTCCCAGCCCAACTTTTCCGCCGCCACCGACATCGTCAACAACTTCATGTTGGATGCGGGCATGACGAGCTTTTCGCTGTTGCGGGTGTAGAGCACGCGGCCGTCGGCCAGCGATTCCACGCGCACGCCGAACATCGCTCGGGCGAACAGAGGGTCATCGAAGATTGCGTCGAGTGCTTCTCGGCGTTCGATCGGACTTAGACCGACTGATTGAACTGGCGGCTTGTCCGCCGTAGCTCCGTCAGGAGCGGAGGTGGAAACTGACGGAACTGGCCTTGGTGCGCTTGCGCAGCCGGCGAGGAGAAGCACGGTGCCGAGCAGCCAATGGGCGCGGCTGAAGTCACGCCCTACGTACCTCGAACCTCGAACCTCGAACCGGGAACCTCGAACCTCGAACCTCGGACCTCGAACCCCGAAGGTCACTTGGCGCCGGTGATTTCCTTGAACAGGCCGAGCGCGCGGTCGAAGTCCGCGGTTGAAACCACGGCTGCCCCTGGTTCGCCATTGCGAGTCGCGTGGACGATTGTTCCAACCTTGCGCAAGATGACAGTCTCCGTCTGGGGAGCGGCGGCGTCGCCGAAGCGGGCGGTCAGAGTGACGCTGTCGCCGCCGGTCAGCGGCTTTTCCGCAAAACTCTCGGCCCGTAGATTGGACATCGTCATCAGGAAGTCGTCGAACTTCGCGGCGTCCACCGCCTTGTCGGCCGGCTTGGTTTGTGACCACTTCTCGAGCGAGTTATCGTCAGCTTTCTTCTTGGCGAAAGTGTAGGTCTCGGCGCCGGAGGTGACGTCCAGTCCCGTTGCTGTGAAGGACCTGTAGGCGAAGACATCCTTCACGCGAAAGTCGTCGGCCTTCTTGGTGAGCCCTTCGAGCAGCGCCTTGTCCACGCTGAAAATGAACGGGCGGGACAGGTCTCTTGCGAAGAAGTGCGTATCGTCTTCCTTCTTGCCGATCGCCAGTTCCGCTTTGGCTGACCCTGCGCCGATCGTGACGATGACCTGAGGTTTGTCGAGGCCGTGCTCTTTCAGTGCGGCTGGCGACGCGTCCCCTTCGGTGATGCCCGTCATCTTGGCTTGTGCCAGTTGGCTGACAAGTGCGTCCACAGCGGCGCCGTCGGCTCTGGAGTTGGCGGGCGCGGTGAGCCGCCAGTCGTTTCCGGCCTTGGCCTTCTCCAGGGCCAGCCGGGTGGAGCCCTGCACCAGCGTCACGCCGGTCACATCCTCACGTGTGAATTTCAGCGCGGTTTTTTCCCGCAGCCCGAACGCATTGCGGTTGAAGGTGTCCTCGAGGAAGCCACCGATGAGGAACACTGCTGGAGCGCCGTCCACTTTTGCGTAGAGGTCGCTGCCGGTTGGCGTCTTGTTGCCGATTAGAAGCGTCCTGGGTTGCGTGTCACCTGCCGCCTTGAACGCCACACGAATCCGCGGCGGCTCCAGGCCGAACGGTGCAGCCGAGGCCGGATTCTCCTCGATAACCTTCGTGCGTTCCAGCGACTCGATCTGCGAGACCACGCCGGCCACTTCGGCGGCATCGGCCTCCATCGGCGCGGGCGCCACGACGGACCAGGTCGAATCCTTCTTGGCGATCCGAGTCACCTCAGCCTTGGCGTTGGTGATCTCCACTTCCTCGATGGTGCCGGGTGTGGCAAGCGTGAAGACCTTGTCTTTTGGCGGCAGGACCGTCTCGGTTGGGTCGCGCTTCATCTCGACGAAGTAGATGTACGAGCCGAGGCCTGCGGCCACGATGAGCATCAAGAGGAATGACCGGCCGCTGCGCATGGTGTCCTAACGCCTCTTCCACCAGACGCGCACGCCGACAGCGATCAACGCCAGTGGAATAATCAGCAGCGCCAGCCAGAAGATCCGCGCGCTCTGGTCTTCGGTGAGTTGAATGCGGCGGTCGTCGGGATCCTTCGCGCGAATGGCGATCAGATTTTCCTGCTGCGCCAGCCAGTTCGCCATGTTCAGGAACAGATCGCGGTTGCCCTGGATACCGATGCCGTTGTTGGAGCCGAAGTCCGCGTCACCGACCACGATCAGCCGGGCTTCCGGTTTGGGGGCGTCGGGCTCAGCAGGCGCCGGCGAAGCGGTCGCGGCTGCCGACACTGCGGCCGCCATTGAAATCGGGCCGGGCTTGTCCCCGGTTTCGCCCGGCTTCGGCGTGCGCGTTTCAAACAGCCCCTTGATGTCACTTTCCGCCCAGCTGCGCGGGCTGGTCATCACCAGGCTCTGCGCCACCTTGCCGTCGGCGCCGCCCGAAACAGGCGTGACCGAGCGGCTCAACGGGAAGGCGGTCATCACCCTGAAGCCGTCCGTGACCGGGTGCGGCGGGTAGCTCATCGCGAGCGGCACTTCAGGGCCCGCGCCAATGGCCCGGCCCATGCCGCTGGCATCCAGCACCACGTCCGTCCCCACGTCGATGCCCCACTCCTTGGCCAGGGCCACCAGACTTGGCACGTTCGGTGACCCGTCGGTGGCTGGCGCATCGATCATCATGAGGACCTTGCCCGCGCGGCCGAGGTACGCCTTGAGTTGTTCCAGCTCACCGGGCAGCAGGTCACTGCTGGGACCCGCGATGACGATCAGCGTCGCATCGGCGGGCACGGTGCCCTCCTGCGCAAGCCCCAGGGGCGCTACTTCGAAGTTGTCGCTTTTGAGCGCCTCAGCGATTTGGCTGTAGCCGGCAGGCGTGCTGGCCGTTGAGTCGCGCTCGCCGTGACCCTGCAGGAAGTACACCTTCTTCGCCTTGCCCTCGGTGACTTTGATGAGCGCGTTGGTGATGTCCTGCTCGCGATCTGTCAGCGCCTTTTCTTTCCGGCCCTCGTATTCGAAGACCATGACGCCGGGCTGCTGGATCTCGTCCTTGGCGGCCTCGAGGGGCTGCTTTTCGATGTCGAAGAAATCCACTTTCAGTTGCGAAGAGAGGTACTGGTATTCGCCCAGTCGATCGCGGAATCGCTGCACGTCGCCCGTGGTGTGAAACACACGCACCGCCACCGGCTTGGTGAGCGAGGCCATGATCTTCTTCGTTTGATCGGAGAGCTCGAACTGCTTCGTGGTTGTGACGTCCCAGCGCTTGTTCTGCCGGCTCGCAATCCAGTTGACGCCAATGAGGATGCCCAGGAAGAGCACCACGCTGCCGGCCGCAATCGAGCCGTATTTGACGTTCTTTCCCTGGAAGGACCGCGCGATATCACGCCACTGGCCCATCGTGTAGAGGAGAGTGGCGACAAGGCCGGCAATCGCCAGGCGCTGTGACCACTCCAGCCATTCGGGTTGCGTGAATCGAATGATGACGGCGGCCACCACCAGCGCCACGCCGAACCATCCCAGAAATCCAATGAGTCGCTTCACGATCAGCCCCTCCACCGTTCAGTGTCCACGGACTTCAAGGTGAGGAAGAGTCCGAAGGTGATGAAACTCAGGTAATAGATGACGTGCTTGGAATCGATCACGCCTTTGCCGAAGTCATCGAAGTGCCAGACGATCGACAGGTAGTCAAGCAGCCGGGCCACCTGCGGACCTGCGCTCTGGCCAAGCCAGCTGATGATCCACAACAGCAGGAACACCACGAACGTGGCCGCGCCGGCCACGACCTGGTTCTTCGTCGTGCTCGAGATGAACAGGCCCACTGACAGGAAGCAGCCGCCCATCAGCAACAAGCCGAAGTAGCCTGTCAGCACGGGTTTCCATTCGGGGTTGCCGAAGGCGAACAGGATGCCGATGTAGAGCATCGTCACGCCCAGCAACGCCGCGTAAAAACCGAGCACACCCAGAAACTTGCCGAGGATGATCTGGGTGTCGGTGACGGGCGACGTCAAGAGTAGCTCGATGGTGCCTGATCGCTTTTCTTCCGCGTACGACCGCATCGTGATCATCGGAAGCAGGAAGAGATTGATCAGCGCCACGTTTTGCAGCAGCGGCCGGATCATGAACTGATTCACGTTGACGGGACCGCCACCCTGCTGCGCCTGCATGCTCTGCTCGACGAAGTAGGTGAGATGCGCCATGAAGAAGTAGCCG
>JBKJJZ010000422.1:0-3218 GCA_046597705.1 Vicinamibacterales bacterium
CAGAGAGTCAGGCCCATGAGCCTTTGGCCGGCGCCACGACGATCAGCGGCTTGAGGTTGAGGAACATCTTCTCGCCGATGCCCTTGACGTTCATGAGGTCTTCGACCTTCTTGAAGCCCCCAACCTTCTGACGGTACTCAATGATGCGAGCGGCCGTGGCAAGGCCCACGCCCGGCAGGGCCTCGAGTTCCGTGGCCGTGGCAGTGTTGATGTTGATCGACGCGGGCGCGGGAGTGTTCTTTGCGGGCTTGCCGGCCTGGGCCGGAGCCGATGCGGCCTGAGCAAGCGGCGACACTGGGAACGCGGTGAGGACAAGAGCGGTGGCAAGAGCGAGAATGGCTTTCATGAATCTGATCTCCGTGACAGGCCCCGCGTCCCATACGCGAGGCTATTCGGGACCGGCACAGCCACTTCACCCGCACGCAGAGTCGGGAGGCCGCATTCATACGGCGTGGCTGGCCGGCACCCGGCCACATCAGATTGCAGGTTGCAGGCCAACAGGCCTGGAACATCGCTTGTCCCGGTAAGGGAGTGCACGCACGGAGGTTACGCGCGACGTACCATTGCGGCACGTCGGTCTGCCGAAGCGAAAAGCAATCGCGGGTTGACGATCGGACCCGGAACAGCCCTCAGGCCGTCAACGTCTTGAACCACCCCACGGTGTGGCGCAGTCCTTCTTCGAAGGGAACCGTTGGCTCATAGCCCAGCAGCTTGCGCGCTTTGAAGATGTCGGCCTGTGAATCCTTGACGTCCCCCTCACGCACGGGGCTGAAGGTTGGCGCCACATTAGTGCCGAGAATGAGCTGGATCGCTCGTACCAGCTCCAGGAGCGAGATCCGGCCGCCGGTGGCGATGTTGATTACTTCGCCAGAAACTCTGTCCGCTGAGGCAGCGCGCAGTACTCCGTCAACCACGTTTGTCACATAGGTGAAATCGCGCGTCTGCCGGCCGTCGCCATAAATGATCGGCGACTGTCCGGCCAGAAGCGCCTTGATGAACAGCGAGATCACGCCGGAGTACGCCGAGTCCGGCGACTGCCTGGGACCAAACACATTGAAGTACCTGGTCGTCACCGTCTCGAGCCCGTACACAGACGTGAACAACTGGCAGTACTGCTCACCGATGTGTTTCTGAAGCGCATACGGCGAAATCGGCGCTGCCCGCATGTCTTCACGCTTCGGCAGCACGGCTGAGTTGCCGTAGGTCGATGACGAGCCGGCGAAGACCAAACGCTTGACGCCGGCATCGCGCGCGGCCACCAGCAACTTCATCGTGCCCTCCACGTTCGCACGGTGGGTCCCCAGCGGATCCTTCACCGACCGGGGTACCGACGGCACCGCGGCTTCATGCAGAACATAGTCACAACCCGCGACCGCCTGCACGGCCACGCCATCATCGGCAAGATCGCCCTCGATCACTTCCGCGCCAGGACGCAGGTTCGCCTTCTTTCCAGACGAAAAGTTATCAACGATACGAACGGAGTCGCCGCGTTTGAGAAGAGCCTCCGCCAGATGAGATCCAATAAAGCCGGCACCGCCGGTCACAAGGTACAAGGACATAAAATCTTCAGTTCCCCATCTCGCCAGTTCCCCAGTTCCCCAGTTCCCCAGCTACCGAGGCCAGCCCGTCTGTGGCAAGCCAGGTGTGACGCGAAGCGCGTTCTTGTAATAGAGCTTCTTGAGCACGTCGTCGGGCAGGTCCATGCCGTACAACTTCCAGAATGCGTGGTAGTCGCGGTAGTAATCGAAGTACTCATCGGTGGTCTCGAACACGCGCCAGTAGTACGGGTATTCCTCAGGGTAATACGCGTCCTTGCCGAACAGCACGCGGTCCTGATACTTGATGAAGAACTCGCGCGCGGCCCGGGGCTGACGCGCAAAGTCATACAGCACCGCACCCACTTCCAGAACGGAGTTCGGCGCCTTGTCGAGCAGCTCGGCGGCCTTCTTCAGGTTGTTCCCGTAATAGCCGAAGTGCGCACCGATAAAGCGCGTCCTGGGATTCGTGATGAACAACTCGTCCCGCTCGCGCTGCAGATCGGCGAACTTCGGCCGGCCCGGCATGTAGTTGCGCCGATCCTCGAAGAGCGCCAGTTCGAGCCAACGCTCATTCTGGAAATCCATCGGCGAGAAGAACTCTTCGGGTTCGGCCGTATGGATGATCACCGGGATGTTCAGCCGCGCGCACAGATCCCAGATGGGCTTCAGCAGCGGGCTGTTCACTTTGACCAGCGAGCCGTCGCTCATCTGCGACTGTAGCCCCAGGTTCTTCGCAATCTTCAACCCAATCGCCCCGTTCTTCACCGCCGCCTCGAGATCGGCCACGGCCTTGGCGGCCCACCCCGGCGCATCAGGGCGGTCCCAGTTCACATTGGCAAACACGAAGAACCGGTTCGCGTATTTCGTGCCCTTGATGTAGTCCACGCGCCCTTTCACCTGATCGGGCTGGCTGCCGCCGCTCAGATTGACGAGAATCTGCAGGTTGAGCGAATCCATCTCCTTGATGGTCTGCTCGATATTCAGCTCGGAGACGCCCAGGTGGCTGTGGATGTCGATGACCGGGTACTTCGCGCGCGGCACCAGGTGCTCCGCCACGACCAGCGTGTTGCGAGGCCGATAGTCCAGGATGGACGGCGCCGTGAACTCGGGGAACATACAGCTGCCGGGACGCTGCAACGTGGTGCCGGCCGGGCACTCACCGTTGACCGGTGGCACCGTGCGCGAGCATTGATCCGGCGCGATGAGCGCCGTGCCGGCCGGACACTTGCCATCCACCGGACGGATAGCCGCACCGCGGCCGCCTCGTCCCCCTCTGCCCAGCGGCGCCTGGCCCTGTTCAGCCGTCACATCGAGCCCGAGCCACAACACCGCCGTTAACGCGGCTCCGCCGAAGAAGACAATCCGTTTGGTCATGCTCATGTCTGCGTCACCTGCGATGAATCGATGATCTGAAAGTTCCGTCGTGGCGGGCCGTAAGCCGAATTCTGTTCCCACCGTCGCCCACCTTCGCGCCTTGCGGCGCGACAGCGGACTATGGCGGATGACGATCATTCCTCAAGGCCGGTGATTACTCACCGGCTCCAGCAGCCTACCCGGAAGCTTCGGACGGGCCGTCCTTCAATGCTTCCCTATTTGGCCTTGCTCCGTGCGGGGTTTTGCCTGCCATCTGCCTTACAGCAGACGCGGTGCGCTCTTACCGCACCTTTTCACCCTTACCTC
>JBKJJZ010000164.1:0-2734 GCA_046597705.1 Vicinamibacterales bacterium
TGCTGTGCGGGCCGCCGCCCATGATGACAGCCGTGCGCCACATGCTGGTTGAGATGGGCGTTCCGGACGCCCAGGTCATGCAGGAAGCATTCGTGTCCCGCCCGGCTGTGGAGTCAGCCGCCAACGAAGAGGCCGACGTGCCATTGGACGAAGCGGCGTTGGACGGAGTCACTGCCCGCGTTCAGTTTTCGCGCAGCGCCAGGACCATCGAGTTGCCGGCCGATCAGACGGTGCTCGAAGCCGCCGAAGAGGCCGGCATTACCATGCCCTTCGAGTGTCGCTCCGGTATCTGCGGGCAGTGCAAGACTCGCCTGGTCTCGGGTCGCGTGACGATGGAGGTGAAGGATGCGCTCACGGCGGCTGACCTGGCGCGTGGCCTGATTCTGGCCTGCCAGGCGCACGCGACCCGCGACATCGTCATTGAAGCCTGAGGCCGACGGTGCCCCCTCAGCGCAGTCGCGAAGTATCGACCGCCTCGGCGAGCGCCCGCATCGGCGCGGCGTCCTTGATCCCCGAGCCGGCGACGTGGATGATGAACCGCCGCTTGATGAGCACGCTGAGTTCGCCAACCTTCTCGACGGTGTTCCAGGATTCCACGGCGGGAAAGCTCTTCACCACCGTGCCTTTGAAGTAGCCGTTTTCCACCGTTCGATTGGTGCTGGAACCGGCCATGTGCTCCAGCGACTCAATCGATTTCGGAGCGCCGCCGGTGTCCGCGATTTCCAGCTCCAGTTTCTCGCTGCCGCGAGTGAACGTGGCCACCACGTGCGTGCCCCTTTCGGCAGCCGCGATCTCCTGGGCCGCCATCTCGCCTCTCGCCCAGCCGCGAAGCTCAGGAACCGACGCTTGGAGGTCCGCAAGTGATACGAGCGTTACCAGCGGCGCAGGTAGGGGAGCTGTGGCCGTAGTCGCGGGCGGCGTCGGAGCCGGAACGCTCTCCCTGGCGCATGCGGGCGCCGCAGCGGCCAGCGCGGCCAGTGCGAGCACCACAAGACTCCGACGAATCACTTCGCGGCCGTGAGTTTGCTGAAGTCCATCTGGTCGATCAACGCGCGGACGTTGTCGATGCTCGTGCCCCGGTTGCCATGCGCACTGACGATGAACCGCTTGCCGACCACCACCGTGAGTTCGGCCGTGCCGTCCTTGGTGTCAACCTCTTCGAATGCGGGCTCGCCTTTGACTGTGGTGCCCTTCTTGTACCCGTCCGATGAGCGCTCGCTGTAGGTGGTCGAGAGGAACGCCGAGAACGGGATGAACATCACCTGGGCGAGCGTGGCATCGATGACTCCGAGGCGAATGCGTTTGTCGCCGTCCTGATAGGACGTCTTGGACTCCGATACCTTCATCGGGAAGTTGGTGGTGCTGCCTTTCACTTCGCCGCGCGTCCAGCCTCTCACTTCGGGGAAGGAGGCACCCAGCGTTTCGAAGGGCAGCACCTCAGCGCTCGCCGCGCCCTTGGACATCTGCTCGAGACCTTTGGCCATGGCCGCGGCGCCTGCGGCCATTTGATCCGCCCCGGACTTGGTGGCCTCGGCGATGGTCTTTGCCATTTCCTCGGCTTGCTTCTGTTCGGCGCTCTTGCCGCACCCTGCCGTTGCCACCAGTGCCAGGGTCACGATACCGGCTGTGAATTGACGTGTCATCGGAACCTCCAGGAATCGACGGTCAGCCGAAGGGCTGATCAATGGCGACGCTTTGCTTGGTGAAGAACTTCGGTCCGTTGTCAGTCATGTAGAGGCAGTCTTCGAGTCGAATGCCGAACTCGCCGTAGATCGCCACGGTGGGCTCGTCACTGAAACACATGCCTCGGGCAAGCGGTGTCTTGTTGCCCAGCACGAAGTTGGTCCACTCGTGGCCTTCGAGGCCGATGCCGTGTCCCGTGCGGTGGGGCAGGCCCGGCACTTTGTATCCAGGGCCGAAACCCGCATCCACGATTACCTTGCGCGCGGCGATGTCCACGTTCTCACACGGCGCGCCATTCACCGCTGCGACGAATCCGGCATCCTGCGCGCGTTTCTCGAGGTTCCAGATCTCGATCTGCCGCGGCGTCGCTTTGCCCATCACAATCGTGCGCGTGATGTCCGAGGCGTAGCCTTCAACGCTGGTGCCGCCATCGATCATCACGACGTCGCCTTCTTTCAAGGTCTGCGGCGTGGCGCTGCCGTGCGGGAACGCCGTGTAGACTCCGAACTGCGCGCTCGCGCCGCCGGAGTATCCCAGGGCGGTGAAGGCCTGGGCAATGTTGCCGCTCAGTTCGCCCTGCGTGATGCCCGGCTGGATCGTGGTGAACGCAGCCTTGTACGCGGCGATCGTGACGTCGTTAGCCCGCTGCATCAAGGCGATTTCAGCCGGCGTCTTGTAAATGCGGCAACCCGCGGTGACCGGCGTGGCATCCGCCAGCGTGAGCGATGACGCCTTGCGAATGCCGTCGACGATGAAGAAGCGCACGCGCTCTTCAATGCCGATGCGGCCATAACGAATGCCGCGATCCTTCACGATGCCGGCAATCACGGCGTAGGGACTCTCGTCTTCCTGCCAGACGCGTACGTCCTTGCCGAACTTGATCAGTTCGCGCGCGCGGTCTTCCTCGAACCCCGGGCAGACGTACGCCAGTTCACCTTGTGCAGGAATCACGACGCCGAACGTGCGCTCGCTCAGGCCCCAGCGCATGTTGGCGAAGTAGTAGCAGCTGGCCGTGCCTTCCATGAAGATGGCGTCGAGTTTCTGTTCTTCC
>JBKJJZ010000308.1:0-3983 GCA_046597705.1 Vicinamibacterales bacterium
GGCGCAGGAGGTGTTGCGCGACACCGAACAGGTGCAACGAACACTGGCCGTGCAACTCGAGACCGAGCGCGCGCGCCTGGCCGCAGCGCAGGCGGTCGCCAGCATCGGCAGTTGGGAAACCGATGTCGCGACGCTCGCGGTCATCTGGTCGGCGGAGACGCATCGGATCTTCGAAGCCCATCCGGACCGGTTTCACCCAACCCATCTCGGGTTCATCCAGGCAGTCCACTCCGAAGACCGCGCGGCCGTTGACGAGGCGTTCGTGCGTTCGCTCGACGAGGGATCGGACGGCGCGATCGAGCATCGGCTGATGATGCCGGACGGCCGAATCAAATTCGTCGAAGAACGCTGGCGCGTCGTGAAAGACGACCAGGGACGGCCGGTGCGCGTCGTCGGCACTTGTCAGGATACGACCGAGCGCCGGCACGTGCAGGACGAGATGCGGCAGAAGGACGCGCTCATCCGCATCGCGGGCAGAATCACGCGCACGGGGGGCTGGGCGATCGAGATGCCCGAGCAGCGCGTGTCCTGGTCGGATGAGGTGTTCGATATTCTTGAATACCCGCGCGGCAGCGTGCCGCCGCTCGACGAGGCCCTGGCGCTCTCTTTAGAGCCGTCGCGGGACAAAGTTGCGCGGGCCATTCAGGCCTGCGCGCAAGACGGCACGGCCTTCGACCTCGAAGTCGAAATTCTGACTCACAAGGGTGCCAGAAAGTGGGTGCGTGCGACCGGTGAAGCAGAGCGGCGCGCCGACGGCACGATCCCCCTGGTGCAGGGGGCGTTCCAGGACATCACCGAACGGAAGCAACTGGAGCAACAGTACCTGCGTAGCCAGCGTATGGAGAGCATCGGCACGCTGGCTGGCGGCATTGCCCACGATCTCAACAACGTACTCGCCCCGATCCTCTTGTCGATCGGGCTGTTGCAGGACGATGAGCATGACGTCTCGCGTCTCCGGACGCTCGCAACGATCGAGGCCAGCGCCAAACGCGGCGCGGCGATGGTCAGCCGCGTCCTGTCGTTTGCCAGGGGCCTGGACGGCGAGCGCATCGAAGTCGAGTTGATGCCCCTGATCCTGGACGTCGCAACCATCGTCAAAGACACCTTCCCCAAGAACATCGGGTTCGAACACCACGTCGGGCTCGACCTGTGGCCGCTGCAGGCCGATCCCACCCAGCTCCACCAGGTGCTCCTCAACTTGTGCGTCAATGCCCGCGACGCGATGCCAGGTGGCGGGCTGATCACGATCACGGCCACCAACGTCGCCATCGATCAATCCTTTGTGGCGATGAACATCGACGCGCGGATTGGCCGGTATGTGATGGTCGAAATCGAAGACACGGGCACCGGTATCCCGGCCGCGATCATCAACAAGATCTTTGACCCGTTCTTCACGACCAAAGAAGTCGGCAAGGGCACCGGACTGGGATTGGCCACGTCGTTGGCCATCGTCAAGGGACACGAGGGCTTTATCCGTGTGTATAGCGACCCGGGAATAGGTACCCGGTTCCGCATCTACCTGCCTGCGCAGTCCGCGCTGGCGGCGCCGCCGTCCGTGGTGGCGGTGGTGAGCCGGCCGCGCGGCAACGGCGAGACCGTGCTGGTCGTGGACGACGAACCCGCGATCCGGCAGATCGCCGAGCGCACGCTCACCGCCTATGGCTACCGGGTGCTCCTGGCCGGCGACGGCGCAGAGGCAGTGGCGGTTTACGCACAGCATCAGGCGGACATTGCCGTCGTGCTGACCGACATGATGATGCCCGTGATGGATGGAACCGCGACGATTTTCGAACTGGTGCGGCTGAACCCGCAGGTCCGCATTGTCTGCGCCAGCGGGCTGGCGAGCGATGCGGACGTCGACGGCGTGGCGGGCTTAGCGCTCAAGCAGTTCCTGTCCAAGCCGTACAGCGCCGACACGCTGCTCGCGGCAATCCGGACCGCGCTGCGCGATAATTGAACGGCGGCTCGATGCCGGCGTCGATCGCCGGGCCATCAGCGTCACAGGAACCCATGAGCACACATCAGAAACCGTTGTCGTCAGAACAACGCGATGCACTGATCGAGACGCTGAGGGTCCGTTTTGAACAACACCCGAAGCGCCATCCGAAGCTCGAGTGGGATGCCGTACTGTCGAGGCTGCTGGCCAGCGCCGGCGCACTGTGGTCGCTGAGCGAAATGGAACGCACCGGCGGTGAACCGGATGTCGTGAGCCATGAGGAGAAGACCGGCGAAGTTGTTTTTTACGATTGTTCAGCGGAGAGTCCCAGCGGGCGCAGAAGCCTGTGTTACGACGGTGATGCGCTGAGGTCACGCAAGGAAAACAAACCCAGGACCAGCGCGCTCGAGATGGCGGCTGCGATGGGCATCGAACTTCTGACGGAGGAGCAGTATCGGCAGCTCCAGAAGCTCGGTGAGTTCGATACCAAGACATCAAGTTGGCTGCAAACCCCTGCAGCAATCAGGAAACTCGGCGGCGCGGTGTTTTGCGATCGCCGCTACGGCCAGGTGTTCCTGTATCACAACGGCGCGGAGTCGTACTACGCGGCCAGGGGATTTCGTGGCGCGCTGAAGGTCTGAGCGAGCGCTGCACTTCAGCGTCCTCACATCACCAGCGATTTCAGGGTGAAATCCTCTTAAGGCTCGGCGGTGTCGTTGTGCCGCTCGTCCACCACCGTGCCGCTCCACAGGGCCACGCCCGCCACGTACGACGCGCGCGCAATCACGTGAGCCGACACCGGCGTCGTCAGGAACACGAAGGCGCCGATGATCGCCAGCCAGATCACCGACGACAGGTCGCCGAACTGCAAGGCCGCGCCGATCAGCAGGCAGCCGATTCCAAGCGTCGACGCTTTCGTTGAGGTCTGCATCCGCGTGAACACGTCGGGCATCCGCAGCACGCCGATCGCCGCGAGCAACGAGAACACCGCACCGGTCAACCATAGCCCGGCGGTCAGCAGGTCAATCACTGTGGATCTCCCTTCTCGACGTAGATGGCGTAGGCCACGGTCGCCACGAAGCCAATCATCGCAATCACGATCGCCGCGTCGAACGTGGCCCGGACGCGCGTCGATGCCGCCAGCACGACGATGAACCCGACCACCACTATGCCGAACAGGTCCATGGCGACGACGCGATCGGGCAAGGTGGGTCCCTTCACCAGGCGCACAAAGGCGATCAGCACGGCGGTGCCGAGGATGAGCAGCGTCAGTTGCGAAACACTCTCGAGCATGCGGTCTCCAGCGAATCTATTCGAACAGCAGCTTGACGCGCCGTTCAAATCCGTCCTTGATGTCCAGTCGGCTTTGATCGGTGGTCGTGACATGCATCACGTGCACGTAGAGCGTCCGGCGATCCTCCGACAAGTCGAGCGTCACGCTCCCCGGCGTGATGTTGATCAGCATCGAGAGGAGGAGAATCTCGCCGTCACTCGTGACGTCGAGCGGGACGGCCACCACGGCGGGCCTGAGCCGGCTGATCGGCCGCAACACATCGAGCGCGACGCGCAGATTCGCGATCACCAGCTCGCGGGCAACAAATCCGGCCAGCAGGAGGGCTCGCATCGTGCGGCGGGCGATGATGGGGAGTCGCATCCTAGCGTCCTTCTCCCAGCACCGCGCGCACGTAGTCGTCTGGTTGCAGCAGTTGTTGCGCGCTGCGCGATGCGAGGTCGAACAGCGGCTCCGCGCCAATGCTCATCGCGATGGTGATGACGCTGAGCGCCGCAATCGCGATCAGCAGCGGCCTGCCGGGAACGGCCAGGTCACTGGCGGCGTCCGCAGCGGGCGACCAGAACGCGATGGCCCAGGTGCGCGCCATCGACAACAGCGTCAGCAGCCCGACGATTAACACCAGCGCGGCCACCCAATACGCACCAGCCCCGAACGCCGCATCGATGATTGCAAGCTTGCCGAGGAAACCCGAGAGCGGCGGCACGCCGGCGAGAGCGAAGATCGGGACCATCGCGAGCAGCGCGAAGACCGGTT
>JBKJJZ010000436.1:0-6417 GCA_046597705.1 Vicinamibacterales bacterium
GAGGTCAACGGTCGGTCGGCTCCGGCGACGATCATTGTGAAATGAGGAGCTGGGGAGCTGGGGAAATGTGGAACTGGCGGAACTGGCGGAACTGGGGGTACGTAGGGCGTCCCTTTAGGGGCGCCGGCATTGGCGCGGCGAAGACGACGCCGTACGTACGCCTGCTCGCCAGGCGCCTCCTGCTCGCGTCGCTCGTCGTCATCGGCCTTCTCGCGTGGGCGCGCCTGGGGCCACTGCCCGCAGGCCTGCTGGATGAAAGCTCGAAGGCTGCTTCGGTGCGCGTGCTCGATCGCCATGGCGAGTTGCTCTACGAATCGCGATCCGGTACGGGGATGCGCAGTGCGTCGCTCGCGCCCGGCCTGATTCCGCCGGTGGTGACGGCGGCGACGATGGCCGCTGAGGACCGGCGGTTCAGGAAGCACTGGGGCGTGGATCCCATCGCCATCACCCGTGCCGCCGTTCGGAATGTGCGTGCGTGGCGCGTCGTGGAGGGCGGCTCCACGATCAGCCAGCAGGTGATCTCATTGCTCGAGGCCAGACAGGGCCGGCCCGCGGCACGGACGTTACTTGCCAAGGCGCGTGAGGCGGTGCTGGCGTTGCGCCTGGAACATCGGTTGTCCAAGGACGAGATACTGGCGCTGTACCTGGAACTGGCGCCGTACGGAAATCAGGTGGAAGGCATCACGCGTGCCAGCACGTTCTACTTCAACCGCGCGGTCGCGGAGCTGACGCCGGCTCAGGCGGCGTACCTGGCCGCGTTGCCGCAGCAGCCAACTCGATTCAATCCCAGGCGCGAGGCCGCGCGCGCGCTTCCCCGCCAGCGGCGCATTCTCGCTACCATGGAGGAAGCCGGCGCGCTCACAGGGACGGCCGCTCGCATCGCGCGCGACGAGCGCATCACCATCACGCGACCAGCCGACAATTTCGTCGCCCCGCATTTCGTCGAGCGCGTCCTCGCGCTCAATGCCAGTTCCGCCAGTTCCGTCAGTTCCGTCATAGCCACCTCACTGGACGCTCCACTGCAGCGCACCGTCCAGGGCATCATCCGCGCGCATCGAGCGTCGCTCTCTGAGCACAACGCCAACAACGTGGCGGTGGTCGTGCTCGATAACCACACTGGTGAGTGGCTCGCCTGGGAGGGGTCAGGCGACTACTTCGATGAAGAGCACGGCGGCGCGATCGATGGCGTGGTGTCCGCGAGGCAGCCCGGATCAGCGCTGAAGCCCTTCACCTACGCGGCCGCGTTCGAGGCGGGCTGGCATCCCGGTCGCGTGTTACCGGATGTGCCCAGCCAGTTCCCCACGGCCGAACCGGGGATCCTGTATCGTCCGCGCAACTACGACGGACAGTTTCGCGGACCACTACGCGCACGGCTGGCGCTGGCAGGATCTGAGAACGTCCCCGCGGTCGCCCTTGCGTCTTCAATTGGAGTGCCCGCCGTGGCCGGCCTTCTACGCCGGGCCGGCCTCACCACGCTCGACAAGACCGCTGCGCACTACGGCCTCGGGTTGACCTTGGGCAATGCAGAGGTGCGCCTGGACGAACTGGTGGCCGCCTACGCGATGTTCGCGCGCAGCGGCCGCGGGCTGAAGCCCACGATGACTCTTCCGAAAATGAGCTCGGAGGCGAATTCAAATCTTTGGCCCCCTGAATTCGCCGCCCAGCTCATTTCGCCACGGTCGGCCTTCTGGATCACGGACATCCTGGCGGATCGAGACGCGCGGTCCTTCATCTTCGGCGAAGGCAGCAGTCTCGATTTCCCGTTCGCCGTGGCGGCCAAGACCGGCACATCGCAGGCGTATCACGACAACTGGACGGTGGGCTACACGAAGGACGTCACGATCGGCGTATGGGTGGGCAATTTCGATCGCACGCCCCTGCGGGGCTCTTCGGGCGTGACAGGCGCCGGCCCCATCTTTCATGACGTGATGCTGGCCGCCGTCGAGCGCGTGCGTGGATCACTGCCGCTTTTTGATCCGGCGCCATTGGCCGCTCCGCCAGCCGATCTGCATGAAGTCACGCTCTGCGCGCTATCCGGAATGGTCGCCGGAGCGGCGTGCCCGGTGCGTACTCGCGAGTGGCTGACGAGCACGGACTCCTCGCACGAATGCCAGTGGCACCATGCGAGCGACCGCGGCGTGGTCACGGTCTGGCCGGCGGAGTATCGCGAATGGGCCCGGGGGGTGACGCGAGCTACGGGACTGGCGGAACTGGCGGAACTGACGAAACTGACGAAACTGAAGAAAATGCGCGAATGGCCAGCCACGGTCGCGGAAGCGTTCACGGTGGCGTCTCCTCCGGGTGGGGCGACGTACCTGATCGACCCGACGTTGAAGCCGGAATTCCAGTCAGTGCCATTGCGGGCACGTGGGGCCGTGGGACGAGTGGAGTGGTTCGTGAACGATCGCGCCGTCGGCGTGTCCCTGGGCGACGCATCGCTTGCCTGGCCGCTTGCGCGCGGCGCCCACACCATTACGGCGCGCGATACCAATGGCCGCACGTCGGCGGCGCAGATCTTCGTGAAGTAGGTCGTACTTTACGAGAACGCGGCGCCCACCAGGATCTTGCCGATGCGCATCCAGGGGGAGCCGTGCGAAATGCTGTTGGTCTGCGTCGGCTGCCCTTTCGCATCGCCGCCGGTACCGTTCATCTTCCAGGTCGACTGATTGCCCACGGCGTTGAGGTTGGCCCAGAAGTCAGTGGTAATCGCGTTGTAGGTGACGTTGGTGGCCATGCGGGTCACCTTGCCGTTCTTCACTTCCCAGAACGCGTTGCCGCCGAACTGGCCGTTGTAGCGCTGCTGGTCGATCGAATAGCTGCCCCGGCCATCGATCATCACGCCGTCCTTCGTGTCGGCGATGATCTCGGCCAGTGTCGGCCCCTTGGGATCGAAGTCCATGTGGACGTTCGGCATCCGCAGGAACGGATAGTCGCGCCACGATCCGGCGCCCGTGCAGCCGCGGCTTTCCTTCTCGTTGATGTAGTGCGCGGTCTCGCGATTGGTTTGCAGCCCGACCAGGATGCCTTCGCGAATCAGCGGCCAGCTCTGCGTCTTCACGCCATCATCGTCATACCCGACAGTGCCCATGGCGCCGGGCATCGTGCGGTCACACGTGACGTTGAACATCTTCGAGCCGTACTTGAGCTTGCCAAGGTCTTCCCGTTTCACGAAGCTCGTTCCGGCGTAATTTGCCTCGTAGCCCATGATGCGATCGAGTTCCGTGGCGTGAGCCACGATTTCGTGAATCGTGAGCATGGCATGCGACGGCGAAAGAATCAGGTCCTTCACGCCCACGCCGATCGGCTTGGCGGTGCAGAACTCCTCGGCTTCGGCCGCAATCCGCTCGGCGTTCTCGATCATCTCCGACTCTTCCGCCGTTTCCCACCCGGCGGTCTTCGGCGGGGCCGTGAACTGGCGCGACTGCGTTACATCGCCCACGCGCGCGGTCACGCTGAACTGCGGCTGCGTGTTGTAGATCTCCTGTTCGATGTACGAACCTTCAGATGACGCGAAGTATTTCCACTCGTAGCCCATGCTCACGCTGGCGTTCACACTGACCACAGACTTGTTCTTGACCGCCAGATCGACGACCTTCTGCACCAGCGCCTGCTGCTCGGTAATGGGCACGGTGGTCGGGTCCTTCTTCATCGGCGAAACCCAGTGCGCGGTATACGCCGGCACCGGCGCCAGGCGCACATCGAACGTCTTGGCGACCGCACTGGCCTTCGCCACTTCGACCGCTACCGTCGTGATGCGCCGGATCTCGTCCTCGGTCACGATCGGACTGGACGCAAATCCCCACACACCACTGTGAATCACGCGGACGCCGAAACCCGCCGCTCCACGCGTGCCTTCACGTCCACCGAACGCCGCGAAGCCCTGGCCGCCGCCGCCACGTCCGCCGAAGCCTCCCCCGCCGCCACGGCCACCGCCACCACGGCCGCCACCGCCGCCGCGACCACCGCCGGCACCTGGAAATCCGCCAGCATCACCGCCGGCGCCCTCGGCACGAGCTGCGCCGACGCCGCTGGCATTCACCGACATCGCCGCATTTCGCGTAAACCGTACGTCAGCATAGGTGCAACCCGCCAGCTTGGCCTGCGCCAGGACGATGTCAGAGAGGCCCTTGAACTTGGACTGGAGCGGCTGACCTTGTGGCGACTGCGCGAGCAGGTCGCCGATGAGATCGTGTGAAGCGAGCACAATGCCCGACGCGCCGACCGTCTTGATGAAACTCCTGCGAGTGAATGTCATAAACCCTCTACTCGGCGCGGCTAAAGCCACGCCCTACGTACAAACCAAAGCCACGCCCGACGTAACTCAGACCGCTGGTGAAATTGAAGTCATGTAGAAGTCTTCGATGCGAACCGGCGGCACGAGCGCGGTGCCGGCTCCGTCGTACGACTCGCCCATGTGCATGGGCACTGATTTTCCAACCAGCGAAATGTTGTTGTACCCCACCAACGGAGACATGTTCCAGCGGAAGTTCTGCACCGGCATCGAAATCTCACCGTTCTCGATCAGGAACAGGCCGTCGCGCGTCATCCCCGTGTTGAGGAGTGTGGCGTTATCCACGCCACGGATATACCAGAAGAAGGTGACCAGCAAACCGCGCTTGGTCTGCTTGATCATGTCAGCGGTGCTCAGGTCCGACCCTTCCATGACCAGGCTCATGTTGAGATTGGCCTTGGGGCTCGTGCTGTTGGGGCCGCCTGAAAGATTGCGCAGCACGCCTTTTTCCAGCCAGGTCACCGGGGCCGCGGGCGTGTTGTCCCCGAGGATGCTGGACTGGCGGAGGATCGGGTTGCCCACATCGCTTTTGAGCGTAAACAAGTCGCTGAAGATTTTGTCGCCCGGCTTCTTGTCCCGCATGAACGCGCCGCCGCCACCACCGAAGATCCCGGTCATCAACGAGAGAAACCGCGCATTTGCACGCGGCTCCAGAATCACCGTGTAACGTCCGGGCTCGAGTGCCTTGGCGTTCCGGCTCTTGAGCGCCTTGTTCGAGGCAACTTCCGTAATCTCCACGGGATTGATCATGCTGATGTCTTTGATCCCGGTGGTGCCGGCCCAGCCCGAGCCGCTGCCGTCGGGCATGCGGCAGGTGAGGATGAAGCTGGCCTCGGCCACTTCCTCGAACGCGAACAAGCCCTTGGAGTTCGCATCACACGTCGTCTGATGCGTCTTGGGAATGAATCCGGAACCCACCGTGCCCATCTTCTTGCTGATGTCGATGCTGGTGCGGACCATCTTCGCGCGCTCGGCGGGACCGAATGCCTTCGCGGCCGGCAGCGCGGCATCGACGGGGATGTATTGCTGCGGGCCGAGCAGAACCGCGGCACTCGGTCGATCGGAAGCGGCCCTGGCGGCCTCGATCGCTTCGTCAAACGTCAGCTTCAGCGACGCATCGGAAAAATCGCGCGTGTTGGAACTGCCGGACTTCGTGCCGATGTGCGTCGTGATCGTCAACTGCTGATCGAACTGGACCAGGTTGGCGGAGATCGACGAGTTCGCGAATCGCGTGCCCGAGCGCTCCGACGAGGAGAAATTCACCTCGATGTTATCCGCGCCGGACATGTTGAAGATCTTGTCGGTGAAGGCCTTGACCTGCTCGCGTGAGTACATGGTGACCCGAAGGTTATCGCTCTCCGCGGTGGCGGCGCAACCACCACTCGCCCGCTGCACACAGGGTGAAGGGCATCAGCCACCAGACCGGCCGCATGGGATGCCAGGTCTCGCGCGACGGACCGGTCGTGATCAGGTCCGCGATCTCTCGCGGCAAGCCCTGTAGCTGGTCGGCGAGCACCACGCGGCCGCCATGGGCCGAGGCGGCGAGCGCGGACAATCCATCACGTTCGAGGGCCGGTAGTATCGGCGCGTCAACGCCATCCTGATTCGCAACCAGGAATTCGACGACGCCCGGAACGCCGAGACTGCCATCGACTTCAATGCGGTAGCGACCCGGTATCGCCGGCGCGCGAAATGCGCCGCTCCACTCCCGGCCAGTACCGGCGGTCGTCACGTCAACCGGCCACAGTCGGATGGGCGATTCACTACCCAATGGCCCCTTCACTCTGGCTGTGGGTTCGCCGATCGCAAACGTTCCGACCGAAACCCGGGCCCACCGCCCTGGCGTCAGCAAGCGGCTTTGCATGGTGACGTCGATTGCAGGCGGTGTGGCCTGCGCCAGGGCCGCTGCCGCCGCACGCCAGAACGCCGAGAAGCCTGACGACGCACCCGCACGCGAGCGCCATCCGTCCGTCGCGCTGCTCACCGCCAGACGCCCTGCGCCAACCGGCATTTGCCAGACGGCCGGTCGCGGCACTGCCCCTCCTTGTGCCGGCTGGGCCACTGTCGCCATCGACTCTGCAAGCGGCGGCCATCGAGCCGGCCAGACAAACTCGGCGGCGGTCCAC
>JBKJJZ010000441.1:0-8271 GCA_046597705.1 Vicinamibacterales bacterium
CACCGGTCTCACGTCAAACCTCGCGACCAGACTGAAGGCCCACAATGCGTGCAACTGTCCGCACACTGCCTCGGGCCGACCCTGGCGGATCGACGTGGCGATCGAATTCGCCGACGGGGAACGGGCCATTGCGTTCGAGCGGTACCTGAAGTCCGGTTCAGGCTGCGCGTTTGCCCAACGGCATTTGCGCTGATCTAAGATTGGCCAGCACAGCGAGCGGCGCACAGGCGCGGGGCGTCTGGGAGGATGATGCCCGAGCGTTTCTGAGGAGCCGCCGATTCGGATTCAATCGACCGTTCCCTCTTGGATCGACCCACAGGGGATCGGCCCTGTGGGTCGGCCGAGAAGAGTCGCGTACGCGACAGAAGAGATGGAGTAGATGGCTAAGACAACTCTCACTACCGCAGCGTGGATCTCGCTTTCGGTTGTCATTGGTGTCGGCGGGTTCGTTTTCGGAAAGGGTTTGGGATTTAAGGCCGTTGTACAGCGGATGCAGCTTGAGGCTGCGGGAAACTTAAGCCAGCGGATAGAGGTGCTGAGCATGCTTCAGATGGGTGACGTGTCCGCCGCCATTACTCAGCTTGAGAGAGAGGCGGATCTGCTGACGACCGGCATTGCCGCAAATCCAGGCGCCAACACGCGGGTCCTTGCAGCTGTCAAAACATATCTGAGCGTTGCGCCTCCTTCAGCCGCACGAGCAGCTGCGCTTTCATCGGCTTTGTCGGGCGTAAGCGTGCTTCAACCTAGAAATTGCGCGACTGCGCTGCGGGCGCTGCTAGAGTCCGGGAACAAAGGGGCCAGCGCACCGAACAAGTGACTGGAGTGTCGGTGTTGGCTGGACGCGAGGTTGTCGCCCGGCGAGTCGATCCGATCGAACGCTTTACTCTTTGAGCAGCAGTTGCGTGAACTCCAGGAAATCGTCGAGCCGCTCGGTCAGGATGCTCCGGACCACGTCAAGATTCAGTTTCTGATAGTCGCGGACCGCAACGATTCGGAACCCCGCCATGTTTCGCAGCCGGCCGGCGGTCGAGCCGTCGAGTCGCCACGCCCAGGCGGTGCACGCGAACGAGGTGCATGGCGGCATCAATGCTGCGTTCACAGGCGCGTTGCAGGTTCAGGATGATCGCGACCTGGCGCGCAGCCGCCTTGTTCAGCCGCACGTCATCCGCCATGGACCGTGCCTTCCATGGCGACCCGCTCGAGAATGCCGCACCGTTCCTCGTTGAGCCGGGCGTAGCTTCCGAAGACGCGGTCTTCGAACAACCCTCGGGCCTCGGGCATCAGCCAGCAGGCGTCCGTGTGCCAGGGAGCGCGAATGGCGATGTCAATATCGCTCTCAGCATCAGGGAGGAAGATTCTGGTCGTGGCCCCGGCGGAGCGCTCTAGAAACTGATCCGGAAGCCGAGCCGTGCGGCCAGCGGCGGCTGCATCGCCGTCGATCGTCGAAACGAGGGCGTGGTGAGCACGTCTTCCTCCACCTCGTTCAGATGCCGCGTCGCGTTGAAGACGTCGAGATACACCGAGGACCGGCGCCCCCGGATCGAGAAGTCTTTCGCCACGCGGACATCGAGCGTCAGCGTGTAGGTGAATCGCGTTCGGCCAATGCGATAGGCGTGGATCATCTCCGCGCCTCCGGCCAGGTCTGGCGCCACGACGATGCGCGAGAACGGCTGACCGTCCTGATATCTTGCCGAGAACGCGAGTCGAATATCCCCCGGCGCGCGATAGCTCGCAGATAGTTTGGAGACGTACGAGCGATCGAAGAAATAGCTGCCCTGAACCACAGGCTGCGCGTTCGGATTCTCAAGGCGGTCACCGATGACGAGGTGATCATTTTCAAGCGCACCGAATCCGATATCGCCAGACCACATGCGCGTGCGGTAGGCCGTGACCCCAAAGAGCGCCAACAGCCGCCGAGTGGTCAGGTTCCAGGTGAATTCAACACCTTCGTACGTTGCCTTCTCGCCCTCGGGATTGGTGAGCAGAAACGCATCCTTGCCGAAGCTGGAGGGGAGCCGGTCATAGATCGCCAACGGCTGGTCATCGTCAGGGCCGTCCCAGTCCGTGTACTGGTCCTGGATAAAGAGCACGCGATAGCTTGACGCAGGGACGCCAGTGTTGACCGAAGCGAGCAGATCGGTCTGATCGCGGAAGATGATCGCGCTGCGAAAGGTCAGCGCCTGCCTGTATCGAAGCTCCAGGCCTAGCGTGCGTTCGAACGTGCGAGGCGCGCGCAGTTGCGGGTCGATGCTGGCGACGCCTTGGCCCCAACCCTGGCGAGACACCAGCACGCCCTTCTCGCCCTCGTCGTAGCGGCGGTCATTGTCCAGGTCATGCCAGCGATAGACGTCCGAGATGGTTTCACCGGGATCGCCGAAGCCCAGGCGCGCGAGTGTTAACGGTTCGCTGTAGAGGCCCGCGCCGCCGAAGATCGAGAGGGGACCGCGACTCCACTGAAACGAGCCTCGCGGCGAGACCGTGCGCCAGGTGATATCCCCGGCGGCTCCTTTCGCCGACCCGCTGGCAAAGTCGGCGCGCACGCCAGCGTCAATCGACAGGCTCGCACCCAGCGTCATGCGGTGGGCGAAGAAGGCCGCGCCGTGAAGCCGTGTGCGCTGCGAACCGGACGCGGCAGCGTTTGGGAGCCACACGCGAGCCGCAATGCCCGCCACCTGTTCGGCCACCGCAGGAAACGCGAGGACGTCAGTGGTGGCCGTCGCGCGTTGGCCGGTGATGCCGAATCGCATCTCATGACTCGACGATCCCAGAACGAACATCCGTGGTGCGATCGATCCGTTGAGCTGCCATTCGGACGACACCACGGACGCCGCCGGTGATGGCACCAGACCGTCGGTGACACGGTCCACTGTTCCGCCTTGCTGGTTCGTGAACTGCGGCGTAAAGGCGCCGCGCTGGAAGGCGAGTGCCGCTGTGGCGCGAGTCCCACCCGTCATGCGTTCCCACGCGGCGCTGGTCTGCAGGAAGGTTCCGCGTTCCGACACGGACCGCTCCAGGAATTGGCGTCGATGTTCGAACGGGTACTTCACGCGTTGCCCGGTCGCCACAACGCGGAGTTGATCCCGATCACTCAGATTACTCACCAGATGTCCGAAGACCGATGCCGACGTTGACGTCCACAGGGTTGGAAGGCTTCTCTCGGAGAACTCGGATCTTGCACCGGCAAGCGATACCAGGAGGCTGGTTCGTCCACCGGCAGGAGCGCTGAACTGCGCACCCACTTCTCGCCATGTCGAGAGCCGGGCGATGGGTGGTGCGTCAGGAAGGGCTTTGGTGTCCACCATGTGCGGATCGGAGAACGAGCCTTGAATCGAAGTGTGGCGAGAGGCCCCCGGCCGGCGCGGCGTCAGAGCCACGACAACGCCGGGAGTGTCCGCTTCGATTTGAGCCAGGCCGGATGTCACAGACACGGCGCTCATCGCGGTCATGTCGGGAGCGATCGGAATGAGCCCCGAGGAGTTCGGCGCCAGGATGCGCAGGTCGCCGAACGTGACTGAGTTTGACGTCCAGGAGGCGCCTCGGCCACCGAGCAGCGCTGAATGTCCGAGACCGACGCCGCCGGTATCCATACGGTCTGCGATGACGTAGGGAACCGCGGTCTCGATGAGCGACCACAAGTCGCGCCCGGCCGGCAGGTCTTCGAGCCACCGCTCATCGAAGCTCACGCCTTCGCCCAGCGGAATTCGGCTGGTCACTCGACCGTCAACGCGAAGCATCACCACTTCGCGAGCGCCAACTCTCACGGTCGACGTCACAGTCGCGCCACCCTTCGGGCCCACCTTGACGATAAACACTCCCGGTTGAAGGCCGGTGAACGACACTAACTCCTGGGCAGGCGAGGCTTCAGCCACGCGCATCCAGGCAGGGTCGTCCTCACGGCTGATCGAAACGGATGTCGCGCCCGCACCGGTTGCAGTTGCTGCGGGCACTCGAATCCGGAGTGTCGACGAGTCCTGGCTGGCCGAGTTGTCGGCGAACGCGTGGCCGGCGAGTCCGATCCAAACGATGAGTGCAAACGCCGCCCAGCGGCCGGCGCTAACGGACACTGACGTTCTTGATCACGTCATGTGCCGCGATCTTGTCCGCCACGTTCAGGCCCTTGATGACCTTACCCAGCATTGCGTACTTGCCGTTCAGGTTGGGGTTGTCGCCGGTCAGGATGAAGAACATGCTGTCGGCCGTTTCCGGCTTCCAGCCGACGCGATACGCATAGCCGACCATGCCGCGCACGAACTTGCGTTTGGAGGGTTCAGCCACACCGATGGGTTTGTTGGCCATCCGCGGACCGCTGCCTCCGCTGCCCCATTCCTTCTGCTTGGTCAGATCGCGTGACAGCGGATCCCCCGCCTGTATCAGACCGGTGGCGACCCAGTGGAAACGCTGGCCGCGATAAAACCCTCTGCGGGCCAGGTCCACGAAATGGGCCACCGACTTTGGCGCTTCGCTGGGGAAGGTCTCAATCTCAATGATGCCCTTCGCGGTTTCGAAGACCACGACCGGCGCCGCCGGACCCGGAGCGGGCTTGGCGCCCTGGCCTTCGATAGCCAGGGAGGAAATCAGGAACGTTGCAGCAAGGCTGACACTTAACACGGAACGGCGCATCGATCACCTCTGGCGCAGTAGTCTACTGCCGTTTCCTGACGACGGATTGCCCCAATGCCTCATTCGCCGGTGCCGTAGAGCCGGTCTCCGAAGTCACCCAAACCCGGGAGTATGTATTTCCGCTCGTTGAGTTGACGGTCGAGGGCGGGCGTGTAGATATCGACGTCCGGGTGGGCTCGCTCCACGATGGCAACCCCTTCAGGCGCGGCAACAACACACAGCAGCCGAATGTGTTGCGCGCCTTCGGCCTTGAGCCGATTGAGCGCCAGGATCGCCGAGCCCCCGGTGGCCAGCATCGGGTCCACGAGAAGGACGAGGCTGTCCGACAGATCCTTCGGCAGGTTTACCGAGTAGCAGGATGCTTCCGCTGAAACTTCGTCACGCCGCAGGCCGATGTGGCCCACGCGTGCGTGAGGAATGACTTCGAGGACGGGATCGACCAGGCACAATCCGGCGCGAAGGACGGCCACCACCACGATGTCGCCGGAGAGGGCGCGGCCGCTGGTGGACTCAAGCGGCGTCTGGACGGTCACCGTTTTGGTCGCCACATCTTTCGTCGCGTCCATCGCGAGAATCAACCCCACCCGATGTGCCAGACGACGGAAGTGAGTGGGCCGGGTGGCGTGATCGCGCAATGACACGAGCGCGTCCTGCGCCACGGGATGGGTAACAAGGTGGAGCGCCACCGGGGAACTATACACCTGAGGTTCCAGCCCGTAGAATCCATGGGCATGAAGCGTTCGGCGGTATTGGCAGTGCTCGCACTCTTGGCAATAGTTGCGTTGGTCTGGCAGGGTTCATCGGGAGCCGGCAGGACACGCGTCTCATTGCTGATCACCGGCGGCACCGTGGTCACCATGGACGAAGGCGGGACGGTCGTCCCCAACGGCGCCGTCGCGATTAACGGCAAGGCCATCGTGGCGGTCGGGACAGCGGCCGACCTCGATGACAGATACATCGCGCACGATCGGATAGATGCCCGTGGGCAGATCGTGATGCCCGGACTCATCAATACACATACCCACGCGCCCATGGTGTTGTTTCGCGGGTTGGCAGACGACCTTGCACTGATGGACTGGTTGACGCAGTACATCTTTCCCGCAGAGAAGGCGACCGTGTCGCCGGAGTTCGTGCGTGTTGGCACGCGGTTGGCGGCACTCGAGCTGATCGCGTCCGGCACCACGACGTATGCCGACATGTATTACTTCGAGGAAGTGATCGCGGCGGCCACCAGGGACGCCGGCCTGCGGGCTGTGCTCGGCCAGACGATCATCCGGTTCCCGGTGGCCGACGCGGCCACACCCGAGGAGGGACTGAACCGGGCGGGTATCTTCCTGAGGGAATGGGGGAACGACGACCTGATCACTCCCGCGGTCGCGCCGCACGCGCCCTACACCCTGACGCCGGAGACGCTCAAGGCGGCCCGCGCGCTGGCCAATACCTACGCGGCGCCGATGTTGATCCACCTGGCCGAAACCAGGGACGAGGTGAACACCATCGCCAACGAGCAGCACGCGTCGCCCGCGATGTTTCTCGATAGCCTGGGGTTGTGGGCCGGACGCTCGCTGGCGGCGCACGCTGTGTGGGTGGACGAGGCGGACATGACGATGCTGGCCGCTCGTGGGGTTGGGTTGTCCCACAACCCCGAGAGCAATATGAAGCTCGCAAGCGGGACGGCACCCGTGCCGGCATGGCTGACGCATGGAATTCGCGCGGGGCTGGGCACGGACGGCGCTGCGAGCAACAATGACCTCGACATGTTTGAAGCCATGCGCACCGCCGCCCTGCTCCACAAACACGCGTCAGGCGATCCGCGAGTCCTTCCGGCGCGGCAGGCCCTTGAACTGGCCACGAGCCGAGGGGCAGCGGCGCTGGGCCTCGAAGGCAAAGTTGGCGCACTCAAGGCGGGCATGCTGGCCGATGTCATCACCATCTCGACGAACAGCGCGCGCCAGACGCCGATGTTCGATCCCTTGTCGCACCTTGTGTATGTCACCCGGGGAACTGACGTTCGAAATACGGTGGTCAACGGGCGAGTATTGATGCACGACGGGCGGGTGCTCACGTTGGATCGCACGACGGTCATCAGGGAAGCAAACGCGATGGCGGAAAAAGTTCGAGCGGCGGTTTCGAGTGGAGCGGGGCGATAACGGATGGGGACGATTCACGTCGAAGAGTTTTTCAGTGCGGCCGAGATAGACGCCCGCGTCAAAGCGTTGGCGCGCGAGATTCGGAGCGCGGCCGGGCCCGACACGCAGGTGCATCTGGTGGGCGTGCTCAAGGGCGCGTTCATGTTCCTGGCTGATTTGATGCGCGCGATTGGCGGCAACGTCTCGTGTGACTTCATCGCGGTGTCGAGCTACGCCAGCACGCGATCCACCGGGCAGGTCCAGATTCTCAAGGACCTCGGCCGCTCGATCGAGGGACGCTACGTCGTCATTGTCGAGGACATTGTGGACACCGGGCTGACTCTCGCCTATTTGCAGGACGTCTTGAGAACGCGCGCGCCTGAGGTCTTGCTGACCGCGTGCCTCCTGAGCAAACCCTCCCGTCGTCAGGTCGAGGTCTCTGTGGAATACGTGGGCTTCACCATCGATGATCGGTTCGTCGTTGGATATGGTCTCGATTTCGACGAGCAGTTTCGCAACCTTCCGTACATTGGCGTGGTGGAGGGAGCCGACTGATGGCCGTGCTCAGATTCGCGATCATTACCGAGACGGACGCGCGCCAGATTCCAACGGGGACGACGGTCGAGTTGGAGGCGCGGGGGCACGTCACGCCTCTCGCGGCCGATACCTTGCGGGAGCGGCGAGTGACGGTGGTTCGCGCCGGCAGCGCCGATCCGGCCTTGCCGGCCGACCTGGCGCCGGTGTCACCGGTTCGCCGCGTCACGATTGGAGCCGATCACACGGGTGTGGCATTGAAGGCGGCCCTGGTGGCGCATCTCCGAGGGGCCGGGCTGGCGGTCTACGACTGCGGCACCGATGGACCGGAGGCGGTGGACTATCCGGACATCGCCGCTGCCGTGGGCAAGAGCGTGGTGCGCGGCGAGGCTGATGCGGGCATCGTCATTGACGGCGCGGGCCTGGGCTCCGCGATGGCGGCCAACAAGATTCGCGGGGTGCGGGCGGCGATGTGCCTCAACGTGACGCTGGCCAGATATGCTCGCGAACACAATGGGGCCAACGTGCTGGCATTGGGATCGACTCTGCTGGATACGCCAACGGCGGTCGCCATCGTCGAGACGTGGATCAGCACTCCAACGAAAGAGGCTCGCTACCTGCGGCGCCTGTTGAAGGTCAGGCGCCTGGAAGAGACGTTCTAGTGGACTCGCATACCGTCGATCTCTCTCGGCTCATTGCGATCATCGCGGAAGAAGTGCTGGCCGCGTCAAGGCGGCCCGCAGTCACCTGCGCGTGTCATTCGGTGAATGAAGACTGTTGTCCTACCCGCCTTCGCGGGGTCATCGAGGCCGGAGCCGTGCGTCTGGGGATGCACGCCACGGGCGGCGCACCGGACGGCGTCTCAGGGTTGATCGATCACACGTTACTCAAACCGGATGCCACTCGGCAGGAGTTGGAGCAGCTCTGCCGTGAGGCGGCCGAGTTTCACTTCGCCACCGTGTGCGTGAATCCGGCGTGGGTCGCGCTG
>JBKJJZ010000387.1:0-2627 GCA_046597705.1 Vicinamibacterales bacterium
CGGTCGTCTTCGCGGCGCCAGACGCGGCGTTCATCTTGGCGACGAGGCCATCGAGCCGCTGATCGGCGGTCTTCATCTCGGCCATCATCTTGTCGTGTTCGGCCATCATGGCCTGACACTTGGCCGCCATCGCTGGCTGCGGTGTCATTGGGTGGGTCATAGCTTGGGGGGCCTGCGGGGCCTGCGCGGGATTCGCCGTGGTCTGGGCGGCGAGGCTGGCGGAGACGCCGATCACTAACGCCGCACAACTGACTGCCGCGGTCTTCACGATTGTTTCAAGTGTCATTGCTGTCTCCTTGCTGAATGTCGTTCAGCCACGCAAGGATCACAGGGATGCGTCGCGCCGCCCTGTTCACTATGAAACACATTAACGGTAATTAATTCGTCGACGTGTAGCCACGTTCGACGCCAATCCCGCGCATGCGAAGTAAATAGTTGCTGGCCGCGGTCAGGACAGACGGTGATGTTCGTGGGCGTCGATGGCGCTGCAGGCGGCCGGCCGCATCGTGGCGATGGCGGGCGATGGCATCAATGACGCGTCCGCTCTGGCGCAGGCGCAAGTGGGCATCGCGATGGGCACCGGTACCGATGTGGCGATGGAGAGTGCCGGCGTGACGCTCGTCAAGGGCGACCTGCGCGCCATCATTCGGGCACGCCGGCTCTCGCAGGCGACGATGGCGAACATTCGACAGAATCTGTTCTTCGCCTTCGCCTACAACACCATCGGCGTGCCGGTGGCGGCAGGGGTGTTGTATCCGGCGTTCGGTCTACTGCTGAGCCCGATCATCGCGGCAGCGGCGATGAGCCTCAGTTCGGTGTCGGTGATCGGCAATGCGCTACGGCTGCGGCAGACACCAGTGTGAAGTCTTGAAGTGAAGGCCGTGGCTCGCCGCGCTGTCGAACTGCCGCCTCAGAACCATGTGCGGAGGCCGAAGACGATTCTGGCCTCGCTGACATCCTTGCCCGCACGTCTGGCAAGGTCTGCCGTCCCGAAGAACTTCTTCTCCCATGTGACGCCGACGTACGGCGCCAACTCGCGCCGAAGCTCGTATCGCAGTCGCAATCCGGTTTCAATCGTCGTCAGACCTGCGCCCATCCCGCGCGCCTCATCGGACTTGCCGTACACCTCGGCCTCGATCAGCGGCTGCAGGATGAGCCGGTTGGTGAAGAGCAGTTCGTACTCCGCTTCGACGCGCATGTGCGTGCGGCCACCCGCTCCCACATAGCCCGTGGCTTCGACCTCGAACCAGTACGGCGCAAGCCCCTGAATGCCGACTGCTGCCCACGTCTGGGCCGAGCCCGGTCGAAAGTCTTGCCGCACGCCGGCCACGACATCCCACCACCGGGCAAGGCTGCGGCCGTAGAGGGCCGTGCCGAACGCCCGCTCCACCTGGCCGTTCTCGCCCTCGCCCTCTGCCCGCAGCCACAGCCGGTTGACGTCCCCGCCGACCCACGTGCGATTCTCCCAACTGATACCGCCGTCGCGCGTGCCGCGCCATTCGAGCTGATCGAACAGCGCCTGAAAATGCACTGCACCGCCATGGACGGAATGGCCGTCGAGGCCTGCCGGGAACGCGGCGGCGCGATCGGCGTCAGTGACCGTCGGGATCGGCTCCTTCGTCACCGTCGTCGGCTTGGCCGCCTGAGCCATGTGCGCGGAATGATCTTCGACCGGCGGCTTGGCCGTGCCCTGTACGGTGCCCGTGGGCGGTGGAGGCGGCGGGGGAGGGGTTTGCGCGCTCGCCGGCCTGACACCCGCGAAGCAGACCAGTCCGATCAGGACCACAGACGAGACCGTCGCTCTCACTCTTCTACCCTCACTTCGCGGAACATGCCCGCTTCCATGTGCATCAGCAGGTGGCAGTGATAGGCCCAGCGCCCGAGAGCGTCGGCGCGCACGCGGTACGCCCGCTTTGTCCCGGGAGGCATATCAATGGTGTGTTTACGCAGCTGAAACTCGCCGGCGTCATCTTCCAGGTCACTCCACATGCCGTGCAGGTGAATGGGATGCGTCATCATCGTGTCGTTGACCAACACAATGCGCAGGCGTTCGCCGTACGTGAGCCGCAGCGGTTCGGCATCAGTGAACCTGATCCCGTCGAACGACCACGCGAATTTTTCCATGTGTCCGGTCAGGTGCAACTCGATCGTCCGCCCAGGGTCCCGGCCGTCTGGATCGTCAAACAGACTGCGCAGGTCGGCGTAGGTCAGGACACGGCGACCGTTGTCACGCAGGCCCACTCCAGGGTCGTCGAGTCGCGACATGGGCGCCATCGCCTGACCGTCGACAATAGGGCTGCCCTTTTCGCTGTCGGGGTGCGTCTGCATGCCGGCTCCCGCCGAAGGAGGCATCGCCGCGCCACCCATCGCCGACATGTCGTGACCGGCGTGCGGATCGTCCGGGGCACCGTGCGCCATACCCATATCCATCATCGTCAGCAATTGAGGGGCATCGGGCTCGGGTACGGCTGCCTGCAGACCCTGCCGCACGGCAAGGGTGCCCGCCGCGTAGCCTGTGCGATCCATTGACTGCGCGAAAATCGTGAACGCATCCTGTCCTGTGGGTTCGACAATGACGTCGAATGTTTCGGCCACCGCGATGCGGAACTCGTCAATGCTGACGGGGT
>JBKJJZ010000005.1:0-4792 GCA_046597705.1 Vicinamibacterales bacterium
TCGGCCGCCTGCACGTGCGCGCGCGGCCGGGTCGCGAAGTGCTGGCCAGTGGCGTGCTGGATGTGGACGGCACCTACATTGCCTACGGCCAGGAACTGGCGATCACGCGCGGACGGCTGGTCTGGTCGAACAGCCCCATCTCCGACCCGATCCTGAACGTGCGTGCCGAACGTGTGGTCGGCGCGGTCACCGCGGGTGTGGACGTGCGCGGCCGGGCCAGTGCGCCCCTGGTTTCGGTGTGGACCGATCCCGCCAGTTCACCCTCGGAGGCGATCGCCTATCTCGCGCTGGGCCGGCCGCTGTCCGTGGCCAGCCAGGAAGAAGGGCTGCGCGTCAATGCAGCACGCAGTGCGCTCCTGGTTGGCGGCGACATGCTTGCTTCGCATTTGGGAACGCGCCTGGGTCTGGATGATGCCGGCGTTAGCCAGAGCCGCGCACTGGGCGGGGAGGTGATTGGCGCTGGTAAATACCTGTCGCCACGCCTGTTCGTGGGTTACGGCGTTTCACTGCTCGGCAGCGGCCAGGTGATTACGTTGAAGTACCTGCTGCGCAAGGGCTTCGACATCGAATTCGAATCGAGCACGGTGGAGAACCGCGCTTCGGTGAACTGGCGCAAGGAGCGCTGAGGCGCCGCGTTGGCTTGAGCACGTTCGTCGCCTGGACGCTGGCCTCAAGTCAGGTATTGACACGGCATGAGAGGGGGATTGGAAATGACGGCGAAGTTTTTCAGATGGGATACCGAGCTCGTCCAGATCGGAAGCAGCCATATCACCATCGCAGGTATCGTCGCCGCGGTAGCGTTTGCGGTGGCCCTATGGTGGCTCGCGGCACTGACCGAGCGATTTGCCCAGCGCGTGACAAGGCGTTACAGCAACGAGCCGTCGACCAACGCCCGTGTTTACCTGCTGTCGCGCATTGCCCGGTACGCGGTTTGGATATTCGGCACCATTATCGGCCTGAACTGGCTCGGCATTGACCTGAGCAGTTTTGCCTTGCTCGGAGGCGCGATCGGTATCGGGCTGGGATTTGGGCTGCAGAATATTTTCAGTAATTTCATGTCCGGCGTGATCATCCTTCTCGAGCGCAGCCTGAAGGTCGGCGATTTCGTCGACCTGGCCTCTGGCGTGCGCGGCCACGTGCTGGACATCGGCATGCGATACACGCGTATTTCCACCAACGATGCGATCGATGTGCTGGTGCCCAACTCGGAGTTCATCAATGGCCGAGTCACCAACTGGACGCTCGACGATTCCCTGCGACGGATGCGCATTCCTTTTGGGGTGGCCTACGGCACGCCCAAGGAACGTGTCCGCGAGGCGTGCCAAGCTGCCGCCGCCCGTATCCACGGAGTCTTCAGCGCTCCGGGAAAGGAACCGGACGCGTGGCTGATTTCCTACGGGGATAGCGCCGTCAATTTTGAGCTTGTCTTCTGGGCAGATCGCGAACTCACTACGCATCCGGCGTCCTGCCATGCGCGGATGATGTGGGCGCTGGACGATGAACTGGCTGCGCGCGGCATCAAAGTACCTTTCCCGCAACGCGATATTCATTTTCGATCGGGAGTTGTACGGGTGAGCCTTGCGGACGCGGCAGAACGCGAAACAGACGATGATGAAAGCCAGCATGGTTGAAGCCGGCGTCGGTTGCCTGTGCATCGCCGCATCATCCGGCGATGGCGATGGCTTCTCGCCCTGTATTGTGGCCGCAGAGTCTCTGCTCCTGGCTACTTGCAGGTTTCCTGATACCGTACCGCATCCCCTGCCGTACCGTGGTGCACAGAGGGCGGTGCCATGATCGCCGCTGTCGCCTTTGCTGTTGCTTGTCGTGGAGCTGACCAATGATAGGTGCAGTCAGAAAGCATTTCGATCTGTTCAGCAGTCAGGAAGACGCGGACATCATCGATGCGTCGATCAGAAAAGGCGCGCTCTTTGGTGGCGCGAACCTGTGGGTGCTGTTTTTTGCGATCCTGGTTGCGTCGGTCGGACTGAATGTCAATTCGACCGCCATGATCATCGGCGCGATGCTGATCTCGCCCCTGATGGGCCCTATTCTTGGCATCGGCTATGGTGCCGGCGTCGGTGATACCCGGCTCATCCGTCTGTCTGCGCAAAGCCTCCTGCTTTTTGTCCTGATCAGCCTGGCAACGGCAACGGTCTATTTCTACCTCACTCCGTTGCACAAGGCGCAGTCGGAATTGCTCCTGCGTACCAGCCCAACCATCTGGGACGTTCTCATCGCGTTTTTTGGCGGCTGTGCCGGTATCGTTGCCATCACGCGGAGGGAAGTTTCCACCGTCGTGCCCGGCGTTGCCATCGCCACCGCGCTGATGCCACCGTTGTGTACTGCAGGTTTTGGCATCGCCAACGGCAATCCGCAGTACTTTTTCGGTGCGGTCTATCTGTTCACGATAAACAGCGTATTTATCGCTTTTTCCACCTGGCTGTTCGCGAAAATCCTCCGATTGCCCCTGCGCGGAGAAGGTGCCGACGCGACCCATCGGAAGACGCGGTTCTGGGTGGCAGCGGCTGTCATCCTGACACTGGTACCCAGCGGGTACCTGACCTTGCAGCTCTTGCGCAACGAAGTCTTCGAGAACACGGTGGCGTCGATCCTCAACCAGTCAGAAGCGACCTCAAACTTGCTCATACTTGACAGAAAGGTCAACGCCGCAGCTCGCCATATCGAGCTGACAATCGGAGGCGAGCGACCCCGTCGGGATGTTGCGGCGGAGCTGAGTCAATTGCTGGCTGCGGCGGGGGTCAAGAATGCCGAGATCCAGGTCCGCTTCTCCGGCTCCGAGCGGGTGGATGTGTCGGCGCTCAAGCAGGAACTGCAGCGCGACGTCTACCAGAATACGGTTCGACAACTGAGCGAGCAAACCGCGCGGGCCGATGAGCTGAACAGGCAGTTGGCGCAGATCCAGCTGGACAAGAGTGCACAGGCAGGCCTGATCAAGGAACTATTCGTCCTGTTTCCTCGGGTCAAGTCGGTGACAGTGGCTCGGGGTGTGTTCAAACCCGCGCCCGATGCGGACATTTTGCCGGATGTACTGTCCATCACCTTGACCGTGGCCGGCGACGAAGCATTTGACACCGGCCGCATCCGTGACTGGCTAGGCACAAGGTTTCCCGGGCTGAACGTTCAGATCAATGTCCAGCCTGCGCTTGGAGACGGCCAGACAGGTCCGGCCGGCGAAGCTGTTACGGCGGATGACAAAGATCCTTCGTGAGCACGCGTCAGGGGCTTTGGAATTGCTTTCCTGCCGATCGACTCCGGCGCGGGCGCGGCAGTCTCAGTACAGGTTGTAGCGATACACCAGGAGCGCCGACAGCGTGACGATCATCAGGCCCACGAGCGGAAGACCGGTCCGGGTGTAATCGCCGAACTTGTAGTCACCTGCAGACATGATGAGCATGTTCGTCTGGTAGGCGACCGGAGTCGCGTAGCAGAGATTGCAGCCGAACAGCACCGCCAGGACCAGCGGTTCGACGGGAATTCCAAGCTGCCCGGCGAGGCTGAAGGCGATCGGTGTTCCGACCGCCGCCGCGGTCGTGTTCGATGCGAAATTGGTGAGCACAGTCACGAACAGCATGACGGCAGCGAGCACCCCGGCGGCTGGAAGGAAATTCAGTCCCAGCGCGAGGAATTGGCTGATCCATTCCGCTGCACCGCTTTCCAGTACGATACGGCCGATCGCGATGCTGGCCGCGACCAGGACAATCACCTTGGCCGATAATGCCCGCCCGATCCGGTCGAAACGGACGCAGCCGGTGACAAGCATGGCGATGGCGCCGCCCAGCGCCGAAATCGCGATGGGCACGAGGCCGATGCTTGCCGGCACCACCGCGGCCGCCATGATGGCGAGCGCGAGCGGCGCCTTGGCGGTGCGCGGAAGCTCTTTGGCACCCTCCAGCACCAGGAGATTCTCAGCGCGGGCAAAGCTCTGAAGGTCGGGCATTGCGCCTGTGGCGAGGAGGATGTCACCTTCGCTGAATATCCCATCTGCCGCATCTGGCGCGACGTCGTCGTTAACGGGCCGGTCCGCGTGCCAATACGGCCGCGCATCATGGACGCCGAGGATTGCCACGTCGTAGCGTTCAGCGACATTGGCATCGGCGACGCTCCGGCCGATCAGCGCCGAATCGCCGGTGATGGACAGTTCAACGACCGTCAAATCCTCACCCGTCTTGCCATAGTCGTTCCTGAACCGCTGCATCAGCCAAGCCGGCATAGCGGTGGCTCCGAGCAGGCGCATCGCTTCTTCCAGGTCCGCATGGCTTGCGCTGACAACGAGAGGACTGTCCGGGCTCGCCACCGGGCGGTCGCCGTGAATCTTCAATCCCGCCGGCAGCAGCTTGCGCAGCTCGGCGAGCGGCCACTCACGCGCGGGCGAGTCGGCGCCGAGGCGCAGGGTCGCCAGAAAGCGGCGGGGCTCGTGCCCGGATTCAGTCGAGTTGTCGGGGAGCAGCCGCGGCATGACCAGCCACATGAAGGGGAGCGCGACCACCGCTGCCATCAACACGATTGGCGTGAAGTGAAACACGCTCATTGGCGGGAGGCCGAGGTCGGCTGCGATCGAAACGACAAGAAGATTCGTGGAGGTGCCGATCGTGGTCGCCATCCCGCCGATCAGCACCGCGCTGTTTACCGGAATCAGCGTCTTGGAGGCCGGCATACCGCCATTCGCAGCGATCGCCGCCATGATCGGCAACATCAGAACCAGGACCGGCGTGTCATTGACCAGCATGCTGAGACCCATGACGAGCAGCAGGGTGACGAGCAGCCCGATCTG
>JBKJJZ010000199.1:0-4213 GCA_046597705.1 Vicinamibacterales bacterium
ACCCGCCGTTGGACGTGCCGGCGTCAGGCATGTCGCCGCCGCGCACGTACGAATGACCGATCGCGAGTTCAGCGCCCATGTTGTCGAGCAGGAAGTTCAGATCAGACCGGTGCATCACACTCGGCAACAACTGGCCGTACATCTCTTCCATCTGCGTCCAGTTGGAGCCATGCATGTTTGCGACGTAGAGGTAGTCGCGTTGATTGCGCCAGCCTTCCTTGAAGATTTGTTTGAACTCCTCTTTGGGGTCCAGGTACATCTGCAGCGTCACGTCCAGACGTCCCGCACCAGCGGCCGGTGGGTTCTTGTCGGCGTCGACCACGAACATCGCGGGGCCCGCAGGCGCGCCGCCGGCCCGGCCGGCACCGCCACCTCCCGCACCGCGATAGAGCAGCTTGTGCCCATCGGCTGACACGACATACGAGGCTACGCCCGTGGTGAAAACTGCGGCCTTGCGTTCACTGAGCCGATATCGCTGCAGCGTGGCGCCGTCGAGGTAATACACCGTGCCCGCCACTCCCGATCGCAATTGCGCATACGCACGCTCGGGAACACCCGGCACAGAGACGATGCGCCGGTCGAGACCGTCAGGGTCAATCTGCACCGTCACGGCTGGTGGGCGAGGCGGGGTGCGCCCCTCGGCTGGTGCATCCGCGGTCCGCGCCGTTTCTTCATCGCTCTCCGGCAGCAACGGCGTCGCATCGCCTTTCTTGAGCACGGCAAAGTACAGCCCGAAGGTGACTGGCCGGTCGTAGGAGGTCATGTCCAGCCACTGCGACGCCAGGCCGAAGTCGCGTGACGCCAGGAACCAGAGGTATTTGCCGCTGGCGTCCCACGCGGGCGAGACGGCATTGGCCAGCGAATCAGTGACCTGATGTGTGGCGCCCGTCTCGATATTCGTCACAAAGACCGCGTGATACAGCGAACGAAGGCGGCTGGCGTACGCCACCCACTTCGAGTCCGGGCTCCACACGGGGTCAAGCGTGCGTGCCGGCACCATCCAGGGGTCGGTACCGACCACCTTGGCTGCGCCGGTCTCCACGTCCACCACCCACACCTTCAGATCCGTGTCTGTGAACAGGATCTTCTTCGAGTCAGGCGACCACGACGACGTGTAGTACTGCTTCGGGTTCTTGAGCTCGATTTCGCGCGGAGCGGTGACGCCGTCTTGAGGCGCAACCACCAACCTGTATTCGCCGGACGCGTCACTGAAGTACGACACAAACCGGCCGTCTGGTGACCATGCCGGAGCCCGTTCCGCCGATCCGCTCGACCGTGTGAGATTGCGGACGTCACCCTTGTCCGTGGGAATCGTGAAGATTTCGCCGCGGGCTTCCACTGCCGCGCGCTTGCCAGTGGGTGACAGCGCCATGTTGGTGGCGCGGCTGGAGACGTCTTCCCACTTCGGCATCATCCAGGGGAAGTCACCGGTCGCCACGACATCGATGACGCGTGTGCGGCCTGAGGCGGGCTCCAGTGTGTGAATGCGCCCGGCCTGCTCGAACACGACCGCGTCTGCGCCCGCGTCGAGCGACTTCACATCGAAGTCCGTGAACTTCGTCACCTGCTTCAGTTGCTTGTTGCCGGGATCAAACGCCCAGACGTTGCTGATGCCATCGCGATCCGATAGGAAGTACACGGAACGTCCGACCCAGACCGGGTCCATGTCCTTGGAATTCGTGAAGGGCGGTGTGACCAGATCCCACGTCTTGAGGTCCACGATCCAGACGGGCTTGTTCTGACCACCACGATAATTGCGACGTTCCTCATCCCACGAACTGTTCATGCGGTAGGCGATGTGGGTGCCGCTCGGTGAGATCTTGCCCTGGTAGGCCCGAGGCAGCCGCATCGGCTCCTCGACGCCGCCGGTGACCGGCACGGTCCAGAACCGGGGGGCTCCACTGGGTGCCCACGTCGCTCGGGCCGATGCAAACAAGACGGCCTTTCCGTCGGGCGTCCAGCCCTGCACCGTGTCTGCGCCGGGATGCCATGTCAGCCGCTTCGGCTCTCCCCCGTCGGAAGCCACCACATACACGTCGTTGTTACCACCGTACGCTGCCGTGAACGCGATCATCCGGCCATCAGGAGAAAACTTCGGGTTGTTCGCGCCTCCGGCAAAACTCGTCACGCGTCGAGCCGTGCCCCCCGCGCGATCCACCACCCAGATGTTGTTCGCATACGCGAATGCGATCTGTGTGTCGCTGACCGCCGGTGTCCGCAGCAAGCGCGTTGGTGCCGGCGCCGCAGTGAGTGACGCCGACTGTGAGATAAACACGCCCGCGACAAGCGTGGCGACGGCAACAAGGGACAGGACGTATCGGCGAAACATCATAGGGCCTCCGGGAGCCCTACGATACTGCCGATCGCTGGGTGTGGGATACTCCCGCACGGCCTGATCGAATATGCAGACGATTCGTCCCATCGCGGCTCTCGTCATCTTCATCGTGGCCGGCGCTGTCGGCTCTACACAATCACCGGGCACAGGGCCCAGCGCGCCATCGTCGATTGCGCCGACCAGCATGAAGGCCCGGCGTGACGCCTGGACGCAGCACCAGCAGATGGAACGCGAGTCTCCATTCGCCGGCCTCAAGTGGCGCGCGGTGGGGCCACGCCTGCAGGGCGGCCGCATTGAGACCGTTGCCGTGGCTTCCGGCCGTACGGCGACCATTTACGCTGGTGCGGGATCAGGCGGCGTGTGGAAGTCCATCAACAATGGCACGACCTGGACATCCATCTTCGACAAGGAGTCCACCACGTCGATTGGATCGGTGGCCGTGGCCGCGTCCGACCCGAACGTGGTGTGGGTCGGCACCGGCGAAGTGCTGATGGCGCGCAGTTCGTACGCGGGCACTGGCGTCTATAAGTCGGTCGACGCAGGCGCGCACTGGACCAACATGGGGCTCGCGGATTCGCAACATATCGCGCAGGTGTTGATTCACCCGGCCGATCCCAATCGTGTCTGGGTGGCGGCGATCGGGCATCTGTACTCGGACAACGAAGAGCGCGGCATCTTTCGTACCGTTGACGGTGGCAGGAGCTGGCAGCGCACGCTGTTTGTGAACAGCCGCACCGGCGCGATTGATCTCGCACTGGACCCGTCGAACCCCGACGTGTTGTTCGCATCGATGTGGGATCGCTCACGGAAGGCGTGGGGACACACGCCGAACGGGCCCGGCAGCGGCGCGTACAAGAGCACGGATGGCGGCGCCACCTGGACCGCGATGGGCAACGGTCTGCCGTCGGGCGCGAGCATCGGCCGCATCGGTCTGGCCATCGCGCGTTCGAATCCGAGAGTCATCTACGCGCTGGTCGACAACTACGCTCCACCGTCGACACCGCCGGCCGGGGGTCGCGGTCGTGGTGGAGCGCCCGCGCAGGACCGCATTGGCGGCGAAGTGTACCGATCAGGCGACGCGGGGGCGTCGTGGCGCAAGGTCAACACCGAAGCGGTCGCCACGGGATGGGATTTCTGTCTGATTCAGGTGGCGCCAGACAACGAGAACATCGTCTACCTGCCCAACAATCGTTTCATGGTGTCCGAGAACGGCGGCAGCACCTATCGACAGATTCAGGGCACGCTGGTGCACTTGCTGCCTCACGGCTCGACCGTGCTCCACCTCGACCAGCACGATCTGTGGATCGACCCGAAAGACGGCAACCACATGCTGCTGGCCAACGACGGCGGCCTGCACCAGAGCTACGACCGCGGTGCGTCCTGGCTGCATCTCAACAACATCCCGAATGGCGAGTTCTATGCCGTGTCGGTCGATATGGACACGCCGTACAACATCTACGGCGGCACGCAGGACGATGCGGCGCTCTACGGCACGTCGGCGCAGACCATTGCGGATGACCGCGGCGACAAGTGGACGCACATCTATCTCGATCAGTGGGGCGGCGGCGACTCGTACTTCACGTATCGCGACCCTAACGACAAGGACGTCATGTACTACGAGCATCAATTCGGCGAACTGATGCGCAAGCGCATGTCCACGGGGAAGACCGACGCGGTCGCACCCAAGGCGCCGCGAGGCCAGCCGGCGTATCGCACCAATTGGATGACGCCGTTCTTCTTCTCGGCGCACGAACCGCGCACGATGTACTACGGTGCGGAGCGCCTCTTCCGATCGCCGGACCGCGGCGACACCTGGACGGCGATCAGTCCCGATCTCACCAGTGCGCCGGCGGCGCAGGGCAACGTGCCCTGGGGCAC
>JBKJJZ010000210.1:0-19917 GCA_046597705.1 Vicinamibacterales bacterium
TTCAACCCTGTCGCGTTGTGTGCTCGATCGGTGTCGTGCTCGTGTCGAGCCACGCGTCGATCCACTCGGCCCTGAATCTCAGCGACCGCCGGCCGCCGACTCGTGCGAAGCGAATCCTGCCTCGGCTGACCTCGCGTTTGATCGTCGCTTCAGATACCGCGGCTCGCGCCGCGGCGCGGCGGAGTGTCAACCATACGGTGTCGCCGAATCGATCTGTTATCTGGACCCGTTCGTCATTCATACCATCGTCCTCGCCCTGTTTGGTACTGCCAATTTGTTCAGCCGTGAACTGCAACGTGATCCGACATCGTTCTTGACCGAACACATCACCGTGGCCATCACGCAACTGCCGATCCGGGCTGCACCGAGGGTCGGTCAAGGCCGAAGCCGCGCAAGCGGGCGGCGCAATGTGCCGCGCCTTGACGGACCCTCGGCGCAGCCCGACACTCGCCCGGCGTGATGGCCACGCCCCGACACCAGACGCGACGCGCGTTGGTCCGTTCTTGTGTCTACTGACAGCCGTCATCCTGGGCAACGGGGAGAGCGACCCCGGTCGGCGATCCGTGGCCGGCGCGCATGGCGCGCTGGTCACGGAGGGCCGCAAGCGAGGGGGTCGCTCTCCCCGTGGCCCAGGCTCCTGCACCTGTCCACCGACGCGCTGGCCCCTGCCGTTTCGCACCGAATTTCTGGCGGTGTGGGGCATTCCAGGGGCCACCCCCGTAGCCACCGACCCCGCCATCGTCTTCCGGACACGGTGGCGGGTCATACGACTCCCGCGTAGGTGCCGAACCGGTCGTACCGGATCGGGAGTTGATCGGTCTCGAGGACGCCGCGCCGCTCGGCGAGCGCGGTCAGGAAGCCCGTGGCGATAGGGTTCGTCAGGGCTGTCGGCCCGTCCGCCTTCCAGCGTTGAAAGAGGATTTCATATTCCGGCGCGGCGAACCGGGGACGGGTCTCTCGGAATCGGTTGAGCTCGGCGATGGAGACGTGGTTGAGGTCGTCCCGATCGAGGCAGTCGAGGATCGTGAAGTAGAACGTCAGCGCGTCGAGCTCCTCAGTGGCGTGCCGACGCGGGCGTTGCACATCGGCCACGACGCGCCGGAGCGCGATGTCGCAGGCGGGCAGGCCTGGAATATGCCGTGGCGCGACGGCCACGATGCGCCATCTGGGGAGGTGGTTCAGCAGAGCCAGATGGTCCTTCAGAAACTGTTCGAAGGCCTGACCGGTTGAGTCGGTGACCAGGAAGACGAACGACGGGACCGGCGGGTCGCCCGTCAGACCAATGGGCAACTTGTGGATGAAGTACCGGAAGGTCGGCGGCGTCTGCCTGAGGCGCGACACGTAGATTCTCTGCTGCAGATCCAAGGTCGGCACGGCAAACGGTCCGGTGAACAGGGCGACCTTGTCGGCCTCCGTCGCGTACCAGTCGACATCACGATGGGCGAGCACGTAGTCGAACAGCATCAGCTTCCGCGCGATCAGTGCAGGGCTCGTCCGGCGCCGGTTCCGGTTGTCGTTCTGCCCGATCGCGTCGTAAATGGACGAGTTGCAGAGGTGATAGACGTGGCCGCGGTCACGGCGGAAGTCGAGCCTCCGCGCCAGGCGTCGCGACACGAGCCGGTCCAGGAAGTCGCGCACGCCGGCGCCGTACCGCAAGTCCGCGAAGTCCGTGTAGTGCCGGCGCAGACAGAACCCGCTGTGCAGCGCCACCATCACGAGGAACCGGGTCTGGCGTTCGCTGAAGCCGAGCGGGGCGAGCGCGGCGGCACGGTCGTCGAAGGTCATCACATGCGCTCCAGGTGGCGCGGATCGAAGGGGCTCCCGCCCGTTCGCGCCTGACCGCCCGAGCCGCCGGTGCGGTAGCAGGTGAAGCCCGCGCGCGTTTTGCCTGACACCTGGCCGCGCGAGTAGTGCTCCGTGACGAGCTCCACATCGCGGTACTCGAGGCGACCGTCTTCGGTCTCGTACTCGACGCGGAGGTCGGGCAACTGCAGGTGCCCGCCGATTACTTTCAGATCATGCGCTTGGGCGAAGGCGGTCCGGTGGTGAATCTCGTCGGCGTCGGCCGGTCGATCCGGGCGGTTCAGGAACCGCTGGTAGTCGCGCTTGATTTCATAGTCGAGGACGACCCCGAGTCACGAGTCTGCCCTCACGCGCGATCTGCCGTGCCTCTTTCCTGAAGACGCCATACAGGCGGGCGTCGTGCGCGAGCTCGCGGGGTTTCACGACCCCGGCGTAGAAGGCCTGCTGTCGGCTGCCGGAGCGGGCGCACACATGCGCGTCCAGCAAGTCCTTGCCCTCGCGCGTGAGGCTGACGACGTGGTGAGCGCCTTGGCGATCCGTCATCGTCGCGTGCGTCACGAGTCCTTCCTCGCCGAGGCGACGCCAGTCACCGTGAACCCCGTCCCGACCGTGTTCGTGCGCCTAGAAGTCGCCGACATCGACGACCCGAAACGCACCGACCGTGGCGAGCGCTCGCGTCTCTGAACCGTTGAGCGCGTAGGTCCGCTCCCGGAACTCGACCCGCTCGCGCTCGTCGCCACGAGGCAAGGTCAGGCCGTGGGTGAAGACATTCTCGCTGGGCTCTGGCCGCTCTCGAGGTACCGGTCGTTCGATCGGAGTACGGCCCACGCTCGCCTCGCGAACGTCACCCCGGTCATCATCTCGGCCACCCCTTGACATGAAGTTGTCGAGTCAACGCTGGCTGGGACACATGACGCCGCCGCCAGCTCCATAGAAAGACGCCACACTAATCGAACGCCGGTTTTGGCAGAATCCTGCCGAAGAAATTATGCGTGCTTAAAGCCAACATGACAGAGGAGCACTAATCCGTGACAGCGTCGTGCCGATAGATCGTGCGGATTTCAAAACTGCGTTCGTGCCCACGATCATTGTAGGTTTCCTGTGCTTCGAGTCCTTGCCAGTCCGCAAACGAATCAACCTCGCAAAGGCTCGAGTCGTGGCTCGGCTCTTGCTGCTTCTTCTGAGGGGCGCCCATTAGCCAGGTTGTAAATCTCACGAATCGTTTCGGGAGGTCCATGCCCAAACCCGGTATGAGGAAGAATTCGAACAGCGGCGCCGCGTCTCAAACGGTGCAGGTACACCTCCGTCTGCCCGCGGCGGATGCGGATCTGTTGAAACAGTTCGCGAATGAACGGAACCAGACTCTGTCGGGTTTCGTTCGGTCGCTCCTGAGGTCCTTCCGGAACGCACAACGAGCAAAGAGTGGTTAACGCGAGTGCCAGTAAGGAAGAGAAAGTGGTACCGACTGGTACCAACTGAGTTGACCTCGCGCGTGCTCGGCGCTAGTCTCACTTCTCGTTCCCAACTGAGTCGGTAGGTCAGCGGCCGGTGCGACCCGCTTTCGCCAAGTGCAGGACGCGCACGTAGGCGGAGTTTCGCCAGATGTCCACCGCGTGATTGGTGAATTGCATCGTCTTTCCTGTTTTTCTCGAGCGAGGCTGCGACATCTAGATCAAGAGCGAGCAAGCCATGGCCCCGGTGTTGTGCGATGTTACGGATCTCCTTCGGCTCCACGACTGTCTGCTTAATGGCGACGTTGACGTCGGTGAGGCGCTGGCCTCTTCCCTGTTTCACGGGTGTCGCCGCAATGTCCGCCGGCGGCTATCCCGTGTCGATCCGGCCGTCGTCGAGGACAGCATCGACCGAGCGATTCAATCCTATCTGTCGAGTCCGCAGTCATTTGATCCGAGCAAAAGCCGCTTGGACTCGTTCATCGAAAAGGCGGCCTGGCGTAATGCGATCGACCTGCTTCGATCGGAGCGTGCCAGACACGCGCGGGAGCTGCTGTGGGCGCAAGAGTGCGCAGGTGTCAGTGTCGTCCCGGAGGCAGCGAAGGCTCCCCAAACGCTGCGTGCTATGTGGCCGCTGTTGATTGGCTCGCGCACTGACCTCACGGACTATCAGTGGGCGTTAGTGGAGCCGTTGTTCCCACCCCGGCTCGACCGACGCCGTGGGAGGCCGGCGCGAGCGGTTCGGCCCATCCTGAATGTCCTGATCTCGATGCTTCGGATCGGCGGCTGGCAGAACCTGCCCCGTCAACATCGCTCGTCCCGGTCAGCGCGCCGCTACTTCCTTCGGTGGTGCGGGTCGGGAATTTTGAAAGAGGCCCTCGACCGGTTGGAAGCGGACCTCCGTAATGTGCGACACTCGCATTCATAACTACCTGGTCTGCATTTGTGGCGCAGAGGGTCGTTCGGCGCCGAATTATAGGGTATAGCGATCGGTTTCAATGGCGTGCCCGTTCACTTGACGTCTGGGAGCGCAACATGGATGACTCTGAAGTCACAAAAGGCGGATCTGATAAAGTCGTACGAAAATGTCCTTCGGTACCGTGAAGTCTCGTGTACTTGGTACGGAGTACCCTAGGTTGGCGTCGGCCTGGATGGCGCAGTGCACACCACGCGAGAATCGGCCTCGCGTTCTACACGAAAGCAAGATAGTTCCCTATTCCGATCTCCTTGGAGGCAATAAGTGATGATCGCACATGTCCACCGATGTAGCAGCGAGGTGTGGCGGCGGCAGCAGTCTGGCGGTGTCGTCGGAACCGTGCCCACCGGCCGTGGCGTAGTTTTTCCCCTTGGCGATCCCCCGCGTCACGCCGCGCTACTAGGCATCCAGAATATCAGTGGAGCTGTGACCAAGGTAACGACGGCGCTTTTGATTGCCATGTGTCTTGCAGGGACCGTGGCGCTCGCCTCTAGAGATGACGCAGTCGTCAGCGGGGCCGTCGTGCCTCCCCACGGGGCTTCAGGCGCGCTCAGTCAACAGGAATCCTTGGACTCCTACTTGCAAAGGCTCCGACTTGGCACGAAGGCCTCTGTCGTGGTGGTATTCAGCGCTCAAGAACCAAGGGCCCTGCAACAAGTGGAGTTCTACCGGCGCCTGCTCGAGGTATCGGGAATGGATGGAACAATCGGCAGGTTCATTCTGTTCACGCGGGACGGCGTGGCTCCTGCGGTCGTTGCCCTGAAGGACAGGAACTTCAAAGCCCACACGGTCGGATCTTACCCGGCGGAATCGGGTGGCTTGCCGACCGCCATGGGAAGCGTGGCTATTCTTGATAGCGCGGGACTTGTCCTAAAAAGTTGGAGTGGTTTCCCGGCGATTGAACAGCAGACTGAAGTAGTTCGTTTTCTAGAAAAGACTATTCGGTGAGGTGTTGGCGTAAAAGCGCAGAATGGAGAAGAAGTATGACACAGCTGATAAAAACGATCCGATTGGTGTTCCTTGCAGCGGGGCTGGCGACAATTACGACCCTGGCAGAGCCATTGGCCGCTGCCTCTGCGGCGCCGAGTTGTGGTGATCCCAACGTATGTTGCGGCAATATTGACGACTTCGCTTGCGGCGTACTTGTTGTTAACGCGATCGGACACTGTTGCGGCTCCTCGAACGGAATTGCGACGTGTTCAGCGGGCGTTTTTTGGGTTTACTGCGACTCTCCAACCGGCTACTATTGTAACTGCAACTCCACTGGCGACAACTGCCACGGACCGGCGTAAGAAGCCGATGGGCCCGTCAGCAAGGTGCCCCGATCAATCACGCGATGGCCACGGCAGTTGCTGACGGGTTCCAACACCCAATAACTGGAGTCCACCATGAAGGTTCCTCGTCTTGACACTATCGTCAATATCGCTACATTGTTTGCGTGTGTAAGCATTTCTGCGGCGGCCATTCAATATGTTAGATCGCCTCCGCGGACGGGTGCCGCTCCGCAGGTGGCGACTGAGCCGGCAGTGCGCGTCCAGCCGGGAGACAAGTTCGCGCTTCCGAATAAAATGGCGGGGAAGGCGGCTCTGGTGGTCTATCTGAGCCCCACGTGTCAATTTTGTACTGAGAGCATGCCGTTTTATAAGCGGCTGGAAGAAGTAACCGACATTCGGTCGGGCGTTGTTCAGTTCATCGTGGCGTCCTCGGAGCCGGAGCGGGACGTTTTAGTCTATCTAAAGAGTCACGGCGTCGCTGTCGGATTGTTTGCGGACGCGACGGCAGTCGGCATCAAGACCAGATCGACGCCGACTCTTGCCTTGGTCAAGAGTGACGGCAGCGTAAGATCGGTGTGGGTTGGCCGACTGAACGGCGACCAAGAACAGCAGGTTGTGACGGCTCTGGCTGACTTGGCACGCTCGTTTGGCACCAGCCCGCCTTGAACGGCGAACGAGGTAGGCTGCGGCAGCCACGCCGGACCCAATGGAAGCGAGCCGACTAAGGAGCCGGTCTGTTGCGAACTGGGTATTCCGCTCTGTAGGAATCGCCAGCTTGGCTGTTGGTGTCGGTGCCAGCGCCGCGCTGCTGTCGGCCACGAGCAGCCTATGGCTGCGACACCGAGGGATTCTTGAACCAACTAGGGTTGGAACGGTCATGTTTCGCCCCGTGCAAGGGCGCGATGGCGCGATCGCGCCTTCAGTCACCTCGCGCGAGTCCCGCATTCTCCGGACGCTGACCAGAGCCGACGTCGCATTTGAGGTCTTCGCCCAGTCAGACCTCACGCGCTGGATGAACCCGACGGTCGAGCTGGCAAGGGGAGGACGGCTCCGCACCACGACCGTGAGCCATGACTATTTCACGGTTCTCGGCGTCGCCATGACTGGGTCGGGATTCCAAGCCGAGGACGACCAGTCTGACCGGAGACTGGCCATCGTGTCGTACCGGTTCGCCTCGACTCACTTTGCACCGGGTATTTCGGCTCTGGGACAAACCATAGCCACTCAAAAGGGAGCCGTCACGATTGTCGGTATTGCACCGAAGGAGTTTGTTGGAACGCGGTTGGGCGAGTACACCGACCTATGGATACCGTTCGGAGCGATTCCCACATTTGGTATGCCGAAAGATAGCCTCGACTTCATTCCCGTCGCCCCAGTTATCAGGCTGCACCCCTCGGCATCATGGCAAGCGGTTCAGGCGGAACTCGAACAGCTGACGGACGGCAGGGCACTAGTATTCAGCCTGGCGAGACTGCCGTTCGTGCCGGCCAGTCTCGGGGCCATGGCCCGACAGCGTCAGTTGTTCTACGCCCTTGTCCTCATGGCCGGATTGGTGTTGATGGCGACGGTCCTCAATTTGTCCGGCCTGTTGGCGACGCGCATGGATTCCAGGCGACCTGAGATCGCAGTCCGCCTTGCGCTGGGCTCATCTAAGCTGAACGTTGTCAAAGTGTTTGTGCGGGACGCCGTCGAGCTTGCGTGCGGAGGCGTCGTTGTGGGCCTGAGCATTGCATATGGAGTGACTCACAGTGTGCGGCATCTCACCCTGCCTGCAGGCGTGGCCCTGAGCGATCTGGACTTGTCTGTCGATTGGCGCATTGTTGTCTTCGGAGTCGTCCTGGCGATTGTGGTCGTCTGCATCGCGGCTGTGGTTCCCCTGACTCGAGCAGTGGCGACGCAACCGCGTGACCTGTTGGCACGGAGTGCCCTTGATGGCGACCGGGGCGTATCGCGGACCCGGTTCACTCTGCTGGCGGCGTATGTGGCACTGTCTGTTGTGCTCAACACGGCCACGGCGTCGCTGGCCACGCGAGTCTCGAGACTCTATTCCGGTGACCAGGGACTGGACGGTCATTCACTGATTGTTGCGTCCGTCACTCCAGAAGCTGGTACCTACATGGCCGTCTCGAATGAGAGCGCCGCCCGCGTGGTGACTGATTTCAGGGCGGCCATTGACGCGGCTCAGTCGCTGGCGGGAGTCGAGTTAGCGACATACGGAGACGTTCCGCTGCCGATTTCTGGAGTTGTGCCTAAACTTCGGCTCACGACAGAAGGCGCATCGCTCACTCACCCCGTCGTGCTCGTCAAGGGCGGACCTGGATACCTACACGCGATAGGTGGGACGCTCGTCAGCGGTCGCGATCTTCGTACCGACGATCTTGGACCACCTTTTCTGAACATCGTGCCCGGGCCACCCACGAAGTCAGCCCATCGCCCCGGAGTGTTAATCGACAAGACCTTGGGTGACCTCCTTTGGCCGAGGAGCAACGCCTCCGGTAGTGTTCTGCAGATCGATGATCTCCAGGTGGTGGTCGTCGGGGTGATACGGAATGTGCTTCCCGACCTTCCCTCGCGAATCCGCGCGAGTACGGTCGTCATAGCCAGCCAGCCCTCGGGATGGCTGGGTTCCCGCCTGCCGTCGATCCTGGTCCGGAGAACCGCCGCGATGCCGTCGATTCAAGAGCTGGATCAGCATCTTCGGGCAGCGTTCCTAGCGGGAAGTGAGGTCCGGACACGACCATTTGCACAGCGACTTACCGAAGTCCTTGCAAACGAACAGCTAGGAATGCGCCTGTTTGGCTGGCTTGGCATCGTCGCCACTGTGTTGGGGACGATTGGAATCTACGGACTGGCAGCATTGCACACGCTCGGCCGACGACGTGAAATGGCGATTCGGGCCGCTCTTGGGGCCACGCGCCGTCGCTTGCGATGGATCTGTGTGGCCCGTGTGGTCGGTGCAATCCTGTTGGGAACCGGAATTGGCTGTCTTGTAGCGATGGGGTTCTCGTGGACAGCTCAGGCGTCGATCGTGGGCCTCGGTGAGATTGCGACGTCCAGCTATGCCCTAGCGTCAATCGTGGTTCTCTTGGCAGGCGCGGCCGCTGCGATGGCCGGTACCAAGGGACTTCAGAAGCTGAATATCCACCAAACCCTCAACGGCAGTTCCTAACTAATCGGTCGCTGCTTGGCTTCGAGAGTTCGTGCAGGGGCAACTCAGCCTATTTCGCGATTCCAACGTGTAGGTGGTGTTCTCGTCGCGCGGATCGACTCGGATGTTGCCGAAGACCCATCCGTAGCTCGAGGACAAGTTGCGCATGTATCGCCGTTGGGCGTCGTCCTGGCCGCTGGTCTTCACCCAGGTCCCACTCATACGGACTATCAGCCAAGGGACTCTTCGTCTGTTTCGATCGCTCCGCTTCACGCCGCAACGCGGAGTGCGTCAACGCGCCTCACCCATTCGGACATCTGGTTCCATCTGCCGAGCGTCAGGTCCACCAACCTTCGCTCATGCTTGCAGGCGGAGGTTGCCCACCATAGCGGCAAAGCCGCGACGGTGGGCTGACAGCGTTCTCCGAATGAGCTACGGCTGGCAAGCCAAGCCCTGCCAGCGGCAAAGCCGCGACGGTGGGCCGTCACCCCAGGACCATGAGCTACGGTTGGCAAGCCAACCGGCCCGTCCATGCGTACCGGCGAAGGTTGCCTGTTGCACTTTCTTCTATTCCCTCCGAGCGCCTGAACAATCGCCTTGCGGCTGCGGTCGAGGGTGGCAGGTCGGGTTATTGCTTCGCCGTCGGACATGGAACTGCCGAAGCGGTTTGTTTACGTAATCAAGAACTCTCTACAACCACCGCGGTACTACACAGGCGTGACCTCGAATCCCACTACCCGGATTGAGGCGCACAATGCTGGCCGATGCAGCCACACAGCGTCGCGAGGGCCGTGGCGCATGGACGCGGTAATTGAGTTTCGGGACGAGCAACCGGGCCGTTGCATTCGAGCGCTACCTGAAGTCCGGCTCTGGCGCCGCGTTCGCGAGGCGGCACCTGCGCTGACTTTCCGGTACTTCCTTATGCCCCCTGAAAATGTACCGTCATCGTGATGGTGGCTTCCACCGGCCGTCCATTGAACCGTGTCGGACATGAACTCCCATGCCGGACCGCGTCGGTTGCCGACTCAATGAACTCGACTGGGAATCGGCAGGACGCGGATCTTGTCGTGCTGACGCATGACGCGTGGCGCAAGTATTTTGGCGGGCGGGAGAATGTGGTCGGTGACCGGCTGGTTGTCGCATCGCACGCGGACGATCCGGGCCGATCGCTCCAAGTAATTGGAGTGCTTGGTTCGGGCGAAGCATTCCCGGGAATGAGGGCCGACATCTTGTTGCCTTTGGGACACTTGGCCTACACTAGACAGTTTCCAGAGAACCGCTTCCTGCGTCTTGTAGGCCGACTGAAGGCTGGCGTGTCGGCATCTAGGGCGCAGCATGAGATCGCTCGCGCCGTGGCACGCGACGACCCGTCTCCAGGCGCCACTGGTCGGGTCGAATCGCTCTCCGCATACATGTCAGGGTCGCTGGCCGCGCCGATGTGGCTTTTGTTGGGAGGCTCGGGTTTGCTCCTCCTGCTGGCCTGCTCGAGTGTGGGCAGCCTCTTGCTCACCGACGCTACGTCGCGACGTGGTGAGTTCGCGATCCGGCGGGCGCTGGGTGCAGCACCAGGAGACTTGCTGAGGCTTTCTTTCGCGGAGGGCATCCTTCTGTCAGGTGCGTCGATCTTGTCGGGCGGCTTTCTGGCCCTGTGGTTCACACAAGCGTTGGAAGTTTCGGCCCCTGAGCAGATTCGGGTGTTTGGCCGGATGACTGTTGAACCTGCGGTGTTGGGGTTGACGTTTGGGTTGGGTGTTTTGACAGTCGTGGCTTTCGGGATTGCGCCGGCTTTGCGCGAAATTCAGCGCCCTGGTTCCAACCAACATCCGCCGACCGCTCGCAGGTGGATCGTTGTCAACGCCGGCCGAAAATCTGACAGATCCGCCGATTGAAAATCTGACAGATCGACGAGGGGACGAGCCTCAGGTCGTCGCGGCCTCCTGACGCGCGCGCCGGCGACGCGCGGAGGGCTCTGGATCCTGCGGGGCATGGAGCGCCTGCCACAACTCGGTGTGCTGCCGCAGGCGATAGCTGTTGCCGCGAATGGTGACGAGGTGGCAGTGGTGGACGAGGCGAATCGTCACCAAGTTGGGGGCGTACACGCCCATCATCGAAGCCCGCCTCGCAGCGTATCCCGAGCTGTCGGCGGTGCGGCTGCTCGACGAGGTCCGTGCGGCGGGCTACACCGGCGGCTATTCACAGCTCAAAGCGTTGGTGCGACGCCTGCGCCCGACACCGGCCCCCGAGCCGGTCGTTCGGTTCGAGACGCCTGCAGGGCATCAGGCGCAAGTCGATTTCGCCCAGTTTCGATTTCCGTGGGGCATCCGGCATGCGTTGTTAGTGGTGCTGGGGTACTCGCGGTTGCTCTGGTGTCGCTTCTATCCACGTCAGGATATGGCGACGCTCTATGACGGGCTCGAGGACGCGTTCCGCTTTTTCGGCGGTGTCCCCCAGGAGTTGCTCTTCGATCAGATGAAGACGGTCATCACGCGCGACCTGCGGCTGGAAGGCGGCGCGCTGATCCGCAACGTCGAGTTTCTTCGCTTCGCCCACCACTGGGGGTTTACGGCACGCGCCTGTCGTCCGTATCGGGCGCAGACCAAGGGCAAGGTCGAGCGGCCCGTGCGGTATCTGCGCAGCAACTTCGTGTGCGGACGGACCTTCCTGCACGATGCCGATCTCGATGCACAGCGGGAGCAGTGGCTCGACCGTGTCGCCAATGTCCGTCTCCATGCCACGACGGGGGTGCGTCCCCGCGATCGTTTTGAGCTCGAGGAGCGCTTTCTGCTGCAGCCCCTCGCGGAGCGGCGGTACACCTCGCTGGTGCTCGATCGATCCCCGGCGCCATCGACGTCGCGCCGCCTGGCGCGCCCGATGGTCGCGGTCGAGCGGCGGCCGTTGGCCGCGTATGCCCGTCTGGCAGGAGGGCCGCGATGAAAAGCGCCCCTCTCTCCCGTCGCGATCGACTCCGGCACAGCCTCGCCGACTTGCGGTTGCCCGGCGCCCTGGAAGCCCTCGATGCGATCCTGCAGGGCGTCGATGGGGGCACGCTGACCGCGTCCGAAGCGATCGAGCAACTGCTCACCGCGCAGATTCAGCTGCGCAACAACCGTCGGCTGCAGGCCGCGATGCGCTCGAGTCGATTGCCCGTGGTCAAACAGCTGGGCGACTTCGATTTCACGTTTCAGCCCTCGTTGCGTCGTGAGCAAATCGAAAGCCTGCATGAGCTGGGGTTTGTGGAGCGTCGAGAAAACGTCATCTTCCTCGGCCCGCCCGGGGTCGGCAAGACCCATCTCGCCATCAGTCTCGCCATCGCGGCCGCCCAAAGCGGGCGACGCGTCTACTACGGCACCCTGGCCGATCTAATCACGTCGCTCGAAGAGGCGCAGGCGTCGGGGCGGTTGCAGGCCCGCCTGAAGGTGCTCACGCATCCGGCCGTCCTCGTCGTGGACGAAATCGGCTACCTGCCGATCAGTCGGACGGGGGCGATGCTCTTCTTTCAGCTCATGACGCGGCGGTACGAGCGCGCCTCGACCGTCCTCACGTCCAACAAGGGCTTCGAGGAGTGGGGCGAGATCTTTGGCGACGAGGTCATGGCGGCCGCCCTGATCGAATCGCCGGCCGCGGGCCGTACCGCAGCTCGTCGACGTCGCGGTCCAGGTCGCCGACGCGGATCCACCGGTGAATGGTGTCGCGGCTCACGCCCAGCTGCCGGGCCAGCGCACTTTTGGTCGTGCCGTGCGCAAGGTAGTGCTTCAGTAACATGCGGGTCTCCCGTCCGAACATCGCGCCTCCGCTCGTCGCAGAGACGCCTGGTGAAAGGAATCACCGGCCGGGAGCCTCGCTCTCAGCCGGCAGCCAGATCGTGCTGCCGACTGTCAGATTTTCACCCGCCACAACTGTCAGTTTTACAACCGCCGCTAACACATTCCCGGCGTGGTGGCCGTTGCGGCATCCAGCAATGCCCCTTTTAGTGGGACTCCGCCTAGGGTCGCCACGTTCAGCGAAGGCGAGGCGCCTTATCGTTTTGGTCAGGAATTTCAGGTGCGAGTTGTGACGGAGGGCTATTTCGACGTCCTTCGCATACCTCTTCTTGAAGGACGACGATTCACTGAAGACGATCGTCACCCCTCGGGCGACGAGCCTGTCCTCGTTTCTCGGACGGCCCGGGGACGTTTCGGTGGAGAGGCGATTGGTGCCCAACTGTCCACCGTTGTCGGCGACTTTCCCCATACTGTCGTTGGCGTGGTCGAGGAAAACCGTCAGAGGACGTCAGGTGCCGCACATCTGGATTCTCCTATCATCTACTTTCTGAACTCGAGGCCCGATCAGGTTGCGTTCGTATTGGTGCGAACCTCCGGTGACGTCCGGGTAGCGTTACCTTCGATTCGGCGGACGCTTGAAAGTGCCGACCCGGCGATCAGAGTCACGATGACCGCGGCACTCGTGGATATCGTCGAAGCCTCTGTTGCAGACGAACGGTTCCGTGCCATCTTGTCAACGGTGTTCGCAGGGGTTGCGTTGACGCTTGCCATCGCTGGCTTGTTCGGGTTGACTGCCCAACGGGTCAGGCAACGTGAGGTCGAACTGGCCATTCGCGTGGCGCTGGGAGCCCAGCCGTCGTCGATTCGCTACCTTGTCTTCGCCGACACGTGGCTAACCGTTCTGGTTGGAATAGTCATCGGGCTCTTTGTCTCGTTGGCCCTATGGTTCTGGGCCGCGTCCGTTGTGTACGACCTACCGCCACTTCCGATCGGCTTCTTGGTGCTCGCAACGCTGTCCATGGTCGCGGCGGCAGGAGCTGCAGTCGTGGGTCCCGCCGTTCGCGCGAGCCGTGTAGATGCCGTGCGAGTGTTACGCCTCTGAAATCGGGGAAGAGCGGAGCGCCACTGGGGTGCAATAGGGGTGCAGGCGGCGTCGTTCTCTGTCTCTTTCGGTATCACTGCGTGACAATTGGCAAGGGCGGTCAGCGCCGATTTCTCAAGACTTATTGCTGCTTAGGGCGTTTCGAAATGCACAACGTTCCAGGGGATGATTCTACGCGGACTGCGGTTCGAAAAAGTGGTACCGATTGGTACCAAGTGCGTTGACCTCGAGCGTGCACGGCGCTAGTCTCGCCTCTCGTTCCCAACTGAGTCGGTAGGTCAGCGGCCGGTGCGGCCAGAGTTACGTTCGGGGCAGGACGCGCACTCAGGCGGCGTTTCGCTAAGTGCCCACCGTCGTGATTCGTGAATTGCCGCTTTCCTCCCGAGCGGTTGCGACACCCAGATCAGGAGCGAGCTATGGCCCCGGCGTTGTACGATGCGACGGAACTCCTTCGGCTCCACGACTGTCTGCTCAATGGTGTGGACGTCAGAGAGGCGGTGGCCACTTCCTTGCTTCATTCGTGTCGCGGGAATTTCCGCCGACGGCTATCCCGTGTTGATCCGGCCTGGGTAGAGGACGGCATCAACCGGGCAGTCCAATCCTATCTTTCTGATCCGCGGTCATTTGATCCGACCAAAGGCCGCTTGGACTCGTTTATCGAAAGGGCGGCCTGGCGTAATGTGATCGACCTGCTTCGGTCGGACCGTGCCAGACACGCGCGGGAAGCGCTCTGGGCGCAAGAATGCGCGGGTTCCGTCGACGTTCTGGAGGCACCGAAGGTCCCCCAAACGCCGCGTGCTATGTGGCCACTGTTGATTAGCTCGCGTACTGATCTCACAGACTATCAATGGGCGTTGGTCGAGACGCTGTTCCCTCCCCGACTCGACGGAGCCCGTGGGAGGCCAGCGCGACGGGTTCGGCCGATCCTGAATGTCCTGCTCTCGATGCTTCGGATCGGTGGCTGGCAGAACCTGCCCCGGCAACATCGCTCGTCACGGTCAGCGCGCCGCTACTTTCTTGTGTGGTGCAGGTTGGGGATTTTGAAAGAGACCCTCGACCGGTTGGAAGCGGATCTCCGCTTCCGCCGACGCTCGCATTCGTAGGCTACCTGGCTTGGCATTTTTGGCGACGAGGGTCCCTCGGCGCCGAATAGTAGGGTACCGCGACCAATGGGAGAGCAGCATGGATGGGTCTGAGGTCACAAAAGGCGTAGTGCTTCCGCGAGGGCGCATGCAGTGGCAACGATTTGCCTCTGGGGTCTCGCCCTTAGATCGGTGGCTCACCTATGGCGCTGCGGCGGCAGTGTTGAGCTCAGCTATCGCGGTCTCCGTTCTAGTGGCCGCCGGTAACACGGCGAGGGATTATCGACCGGGCGACCGCTTTGAAACAGCTGCGGGATTCGACCCGTCTCGATCATCAGCCTCAATCGTGATCTTTCTTAGGACGACTTGTGGAGCCTGCCAGGACAGCGCTGCCGTGTTTCGGCAAATCGCTCGTCGGCCACGGCAGTTTCATGTCGCCATCGTGGGATATGAGGGCGAGGACTTGCTCCGCCAGTTCGTGGAAGGCTTGGGGATCGACGCGGATACAGTTCTGAGTGTGCCGGTGGGGTCGATTCGCCTCACTGCCGTGCCTAGGGTCGTCTTACTCGATCATGGCGGTGTGGTGCGGTCTATCTGGTCTGATTCGCTCGAGATCGCGAGCGCAACAGCCGAAATTCTTGCTTCCGCACGTGCGCTCGGAGAAGGCGGTGGGCAGTGACCTTGAGGACGGCAATTTGCTGTTCGTTCGTTCGTAGACGTTCAGACTGTGGAGGTAAATCATGACACTAGGGACAAGGATCAAGAGGGGAATCGTCCGGCTCGCGCTCATCGGAGTCGTGCTTAGCGGTGTGTCAATAACGCTGTCGGCGATGCCGGCCGATCAGCCGTACGTGGGAGCATTCAAGTGGGTCCGCTCCCTTGAGCCCGCGAAGCGAAGCTACTACCTTCAGGACTCGGTCCTTCGATCGCTTCCTGTGGAGTATCGCCACGCTCTTGTTGGTTCGCTCGTGAAGGAGGAGCGGGCGGCGTTCTGGCAGAACTCCTTGGCGACATATCGAGACCGGCACGACCTGAAGCCGGACCAAGTGAGCGCACTCAATCGTGCAATCCAGCACGCCACTCCTGATGCTTTTGGGGTCACTGAGCGCTCTGTGACGGCTTGGAACGCCTTTGAGGCAGGACTTCGTGGTGCCTTCGGAGAGTTCGGCACAGACGACCTTCTATACATTTCTAAACGAGTAGACGGAGGAATCGGGCTTCCGACTCGAGAACGGATTGCTTACGAATGGCGGCAGTTCAAGAGCGGCATGGGCTTGAAAGCAGACGAGGCCAGCTGCGATTGCCAGCATGACTATCACTGCGGTACCGGCTATGCGTGTACCGGCACTTCATGCACGCCCGCGTCTGGCGCGCCGTGTGGAGGGGCTGGGAGCCAATGCATCAAACGTTGCACGGAGGTCCCCCAGACATAAACGACATGGGCGTTGTTCATAAGCCGCAATCGTTCAATATGGACCGTCGTCCGGTGCGGTGTCCACGCGTGACGGCTTTATCTTAGCTAGGAGCGTGGCTCAGTAATCCATTTTCCAGGAACGCGATGCCAAATCATTGAAAAACCGCATCGTCACTGCGAGAATATTGAGAATCGCGATTGCTGGGACACGCTCCTAGGGCGCAGGGCTTCGCGAAGCCACTGACCTGTTAACAAGAGTTACGTTCTGCGCTGGCGAAGTAATCAGGGCGGGCTATACTGTCGTCCTCACGCAGCCAGTCAATGGGAGACCCAAAGGGTTTCTGACTCAGACAGGAGGCGCATGCACCTCGTCCGCCAAACGTCGAAGGCCTTGTTACATCGCCCGTGGTACTCAGCGTCAATCATCATGACGATGGCCGTAGGTTGCGCGCTGCTCACAAGCGTGCTGGCGATCGTCGATGGAGTGCTGTTCAAGCCGCTGGGCTATCCAAGCGAACGAGACCTGGTAGCGATCAAGCTGTCATCGAACCGCAGCCCGTTCCCGCCGGGGGCGAACCCTGAAGACCTGGACGCGTGGGCGCAGGCCGTCCCTGGCGTGGCACTCACGGGATTTCGAACGCATTCCTCCCCCGTTTCCGTGGCCCTGGTGCAACCGAACTTCTTCGACGTGCTCAGAGTACGCCCGGCCCTCGGGGGTTTTGCCCCAGAGGATTTCGAGAGGGCGGCCTCCAACGTGGAACCGCGTATCGTGACGGACGAGATCTTTCGGGCGCAGTTCGGCGGCGATTCAAGCACGATCGGACGCACAGTGATTCTCGATCCATCGAGCGGGTTCGGCTACCGGGTCGTCGGCGTCATGCCGCCTGGGTTCAAATTCCCGACTGATCTGTGGCCGGTCGGCTATCTCGCACCGTATGTCAGCGGTCGCTACCCTCCGTACTTGATCAACGACATCATTGGCCGACTGCCGGAAGACGCAGAGAACCGTGAAGTGCAGGCGCGCGTCCTTGCCGTCGCTTTGACCCGCAATCCTGCCCGCGGACCTGTCACGAGTCCGTCCAATCAGCCCATCGATCAGGTGGATGTCGTGCCCCTCGGTCGCGCCCTTGGCTCGGCCACCCGTCCGTTGTTCGCGGCGTTGCTGATCGGCGCCGGATTCCTCGTGGCGATCGCCGCCCTGAACGCGTCGAGCCTGATGGCCGCGCGATCGGTTGATCGTGCGCGGGAGCTGGCGGTGCGGCGCTCGCTTGGTGCCACCCTTTTCGATGTCGGCCAGCTGCTGCTGACGGAAGCCGGGCTCCTCATGGCGGCCAGCGCCACGATCGGAGTGGTCATCGCGTCTCTATTACTCAGGGTCACTGCAGAACTGCTCCCACGCGATGTGGCCCTCTTCAGAACCGCGTCCATCGACTGGCGTATCGTTGCGTACAGCGTGCTCGCCACCGCCCTGCTCACAATCGTGGTGGTGGCCTGGCCGACTCGGGTCGTGATGCGCGGCGCGACGAGCCCTAGTCAAGCCAGAAACGTGACCGGCCAAGCGCGAGCCGTGAGTTGGAGACTAGTTGTAGCAGCGCAGGTGGCGATCGCGCTCGTGCTCACCGTCGCGGGCTCTCTGCTCGTCGGGTCGCTGCTCTCGGTCTATGCTCAGGCGCCGGCAATCACGACAAGGAATGTGTTCTCGATCCCGGTGCAGTTCCTCGGAATGTCCACTACCGTCGGGCGCGAGGCGCCGGAGCGTGCAACGCGGGTGAATGCACTGCTCGATCGTGTGCGGACCGTGCCGGGTGTCGAGGCGGTGGCGCTCACCGGCTACGATCTGCTTGAGCACTCGTCACAGGGGGCCTTCTTCATACCACCTGAGACGGCTGTCAGTCCCCGCAAGGCCGTGACGCTGCATGCGGTCACCGCCGACTTCTACGACGTCATTCAACCGCAACTGACGGCGGGACGCTGGCCGACGGCCCTTGAATTGACAGGGGACGATCCGGTCATTGTCGTCAGCGAGCGCGTGGCGAGCAGCTATTGGCCGAATGCGACGGCGCTCGGCCAGACGCTTACCAACAAAGCACGACGCGACAGCACCGCCATGACGTTTACGGTGGTTGGCGTTGTGAGGGACGTTCGCTGGGCTGCCTGGGACGAAGAGGCGTTGCCGACGATCTATGGGCCCTACGCGTTACTGGCGCGACAATCGAATTCCGCGGTCCTCATGCGAGTGCCGGCAAATCAGTCGGGTGTGACGGCTGAGGCACTTCGCGTCATCGGCGAAACCGATTCCCTTGTTCGAATGGGTCGCGTGACGCCCCTCGATGATTTGTTCGCCGACTCCGTTCGCCCACGGCGATTTCGGGCCTGGTTGTTCGGGTCCTTTGCTCTTGCCAGTCTCTTCGTGGTCGGCCTGGGTATTTTTGGTCAACTAGCGATGGCGACAGCCCGCCGCACGCGCGAGGTGGGAATCCGAATGGCCTGCGGAGCGACGCGGCCCAGCATTGCGATACTCATCCTGAGAGAACAGCTCCTACCCGTGCTAATCGGGCTCGCCGCCGGGGCGACGATGGCCGGTTGGGCAGGACAATTCGTAAGGAGCTACCTCTACCAGATGACGCCTTCCGATGCCCGAGTCTGGGCAGCAGCAATCGGGCTGATCATTCTCACCGCCGCTTTCGGAACACTGATACCCGCACTTCGCGCAAGTCGTATTGAGGTGACCAAAGCAGTGAGGGCAGAGTAGTGAACTACTCCGACAGATCTGCCGCTTCGGCACTTCAGCCCCATGATCTCCGAGCGCGATGAATTCCGCCGGAATCCCTTTCTCATCTTCTCTAACGTTCGAGCCACTGCGCCGGTCCGGATTCGCTGCGCTGAAACGACTAGGGTGTGGCAAGGGGTGCAAAGCACAGTCGTACGCAGGGCCATCGCCGGGTGCTTGGGAGATCCTGTAAAAGGTAAGCTCAATGGTCTCAACGACGACATCGTTGTGCATTTCGGACCGGATTTGAGGAGGGTTTGCTAGATCGGCGCCGATCTCGCGTTGTGCGAACTTTGTGCGAATAGAGTCGCGTCAAGCGGCACATTCGGATCCGGCCAGCTTCGAATCGGGCCCATAAACGCTGACGTGCTCGTATGTGACCTCGTTCTCATCAGGACTCTGCGTCTGCTCCGGTCGCTACAGTTCAGGCGGCACGACGCAAAGCGTCAAGGCACTTCAGCCATGCGGACATCCGGTTCCACCTGCCGAGCGTCAGGTCCACCAACCTTCGCTCATGAGTACAGGCGGAGGTTGCCCACCATAGCGCCGAAGGCGCGACGGTGGGCCGACGCCCCTGGGCCGCGAGCTTCGGTTGGCAAGCCAACCGTGTCCTGATCGCGTCCATGCGAAGGTTGCCTCGTTGCACTTTCTGCCAATACGTCACGACCCCGGGCAATTTGGTTGGCCATATCGTAAGGAGAAATTGGTCGCGATATTGCTGTGTCCTCGACCATGGAACGACCGAAGCGATTTGTCTATGTCATCAAGAACGCTCCGGCCGAGCGCCTCGAGGCGCACAACGCGGGTCGTTGCAGCCATACCGAGGCGCGACGGCCATGGCGAATGGACGTGTTGATTGAGTTTTCGGACGAACACCGAGCTGTGGCATTCGAGCGCTACTTGAAGTCTGGCTCTGGCAGCGCATTCGCGATCCGACATCTACGCTGACTTCATTCCTAGTGGCGCGTTGGACGCGCTCCTCCGCGCTACTCGCTGTTCCCCCTTGAAATGCACCGTCACCGTGATGGTGACTTCCACCGGCACCCCGTTGAGCCGCGGCGGTTCCGCAACCCGGCATCGGTCGCGTGCCGTAAGACCTGCTGCTTCGTGAATCGTCCTGTGGCGTACTCGTCGAA
>JBKJJZ010000265.1:0-5538 GCA_046597705.1 Vicinamibacterales bacterium
CGCGTCAGAGGTGGACAGCGCTCCGTATGCTTCGTGCGGCGCAGACGTGACGCGCGCCGCCAGGGAGAGCAGTCGCTCGCCGGGTTCGTCCAGCACGTGTTCCTGGAGCCGGTACACTTCTTCGATCGCAAAGCGATACAGCGACAGGTCGGCGCTGGTGTCCATCCACTCGCGCACCTGTGCCAGGGGAATGGTCAGCAGCTCGGGGCTGAACCATGACGTGGCCTGCTGCCATCTGGCCAGCAGCGATTCCACCGTCTGTCGTTTTGCATTGATGTCATTGTTGCGCTGGTCCTCATCGTATTTGAGCGATGGGAAGTAATAGACCGTGTGGGCGAGCTTGCCCATCGCGTCGCCCAGTTGAAAGGCCGTCAACAACTGTTCGGGTCCCTGGCCCAGTGTGCCTTTGAGCGCCGCGTACTCATCTATTCGAGCATCGAGTACGGCGCGGTCGGATTCCCACGTCTCCCAGTCCGGGTAAATGTCAGCCAGGTTCCAGGTGTATTCCACCGGGATATCGGCGCGGTTGCGGCTTTTGGTCGGGGCGCTCGTCATCGTCTGCCGATCATACCTGTCGAGCTATAATCCGGGCGCATGTTCCCGGTTCTGGAGGTTGAATGTTGAGGCATCTACGTCTTGTTGGTTTATCCGCGCTGGTTCTGGGCGTGGCGTTTGCGGGTTCGCTTCGTGGTCAGCTGGAGGCGCAAGCCCAGGTCACGGCGTCGAATGACCCGCTGGACGGTTTGCACTTCCGGTCGATTGGCCCGGCCACCATGTCAGGTCGTATCTCTGACCTCGCGGTGTACGAGAAGAACCCAGCGGTGTTCTACGTGGCCAGTGCGCACGGCGGCATCTGGAAAACCACCAGCAACGGTGCCACGTACGAAGCGCAGTTTCAGGACATGGGTCTCATCGGGATTGGCGACGTCGCCATCTCCCAGTCGAATCCGGATCTGGTCTGGGCCGGCACCGGCGAGTCGAACAATCGCCAGAGCACGTCATGGGGCAGCGGCGTCTACAAGTCGACTGACGGTGGCAAGAACTGGAAGCTTATGGGCTTGCCCGCCTCGCACCACATCAATCGCATCGTTATTCACCCGAACAACGACAACGTCGTGTTCGTGGCAGCGACGGGTTCACTCTTTGGACCTGGCGGCGATCGCGGTGTCTACAAGACGACCGACGGCGGCGCCACCTGGAAGCTGGTGTTGAAGGGTGATGCGGACACCGGCGCGAACGATTTGGTGATGGCCGGCACGGACCCGAACATCATGTACGCAACCATGTATCAGCGGCGCCGCACGCAGTGCTGCATGAACGGTGGCGGACCCGGAAGCGGCGTGTTCAAATCCACCGACGGTGGCGAGAACTGGACGCGGCTCGAAGGCGGCCTGCCGGCGGGGCCGATGGGTCGAATTGCCGTGGACGTTTATCGCTCATCGGCCAACATCGTTTACGCGCTGGTCGAGGGCGAGGGCCCGGCTGGCGCTGCTGATGGCGGCCGCGGTGCAGGTGGTGGCCGTGGCGCAGGGGCCGGCCTGGCGGGCGGCGCGGCGGGTGGCACGGCGGGCGGCGCGGCGCCTGCGGCGCCACCGCCTGCGGCGACCGGCGGCGGAAACCCGACGGGACTCTATCGGTCTGACGACGGCGGCACCTCGTGGAAGCAGGTGAGCAACGTCAATCCGCGCCCGATGTACTTCAGCCAGGTCCGCATCGATCCCAGCAATCCCGATCGCGTGTACATGGGCGGCGTTGGCATGCAGATGTCGATTGACGGCGGCCGCACGTTCCAGACCGACGCGGCACAGGCCATTCACGACGACATCCACGCGATCTGGATCGACCCGGCCAATCCGAACCACATCCTCATCGGCGGTGACGGCGGCGTGGCCGTGTCGTACGACATGAGCAAGACGTGGGCGCAACACTTCAACCTGCCGCTGGCGCTGTACTACCACGTGTATTTCGACAACTCGACTCCGTACAACGTGTGCGGCGGCCTGCAGGACAACTACAACTGGTGCGGACCCAGTGCCACGCGCTTCACGCGAGGCATCCTGAACAGCGACTTCTATCAGGTGCAGGGCGGAGACGGCTTCGTCGTTCTCGTGGATCCGAACAACCCGAACATCGTCTACAGCGAATCGCAGGACGGCAACATCCAGCGCAAGAACGCGGAGACGGGCGAGAGCCGCGGTATTCGTCCCACGTTCCAGAACACGGACCCGCCGGCGGCCGATGGCGCGCTGCCGTTCCGGTTCAACTGGGACACGGCGCTGGTCTTCTCGCCGAACGAACCCGGCACGCTGCTGGCGGCGGCAAACAAAGTCTTCCGCTCGAACAATCGTGGCGACTCGTGGGCGGTGATCAGCCCCGACCTGACGATGAACGCCGATCGCAACGAGATTGCGATCATGGGCAAGCGCGGAAATGAAATCCGCATCGCGCGCAACGACGGCATCGTGTCCTGGGGCACCATCGTTTCGCTGGCGGAGTCGCCCAAGCAGGCGGGTGTCTACTACACCGGCACGGATGATGGTGTCGTGAGCATGTCGAAAGACATGGGCAAAACGTGGAACACCAAACTCGCCGCGAACATGCCGGGCTTCCCGGAAGGCGGGTGGGTGTCGGAAGTGGTGCCTTCGAAGTTTGATGCGGGCACGGTCTACGTGACGGTGGACGCCCATCGGCTCAACGACTACAAGACCTATATCTGGGCCAGCAATGACTTTGGCGCCACGTTCCGTTCGCTGAACGGCAACCTGAGCGGCGAAGCCGTCAAGACGCTGACCGAAGATCCGAAGAACCCCGATGTGCTCTATGTCGGCACGGAGACCGGCCTGTTCCTTTCGCTCGACCGCGGCAAGAGCTGGCGTCGATGGAAGGCCAACCTGCCGACGGTTCGCATCGACGAGATCACGATTCATCCGCGCGACAACGCGATGCTGCTGGCCACGCACGGCCGCGCGGTCTGGATCCTTGACCATCTGGAGCCCGTGCAGGAATACGCAGCAGCCGAGGCCGCGGCCTCTGACGCCACGCTGTTCTCAGTGGGTCCGGCGCTGCAGTGGCGTTCCAAGGATCACCAGAACGATGAGTTCTGGGGTCACAACGTGTTCGCCGGCGAGAATCCTCCGACCGACGCGGTGATTCAGTTCCACCTCAAGAAGCCGGTGGGCAAGCTGCAGCTCAAGATCACCGACGCGCTCGGCAAGGACATCAGGACAATGGAGGTTCCGGCGTCGCGAAATGTGGCGGGCATCAACACGGTGTGCTGGGACATGCGCGTGGATCCCGTGCCCAGCGTCGTGACCCCGCCAGGTGGCGCCCCCGGGGGGCGGCAGGGCGGAGTGCCCGGTGGTCGCGCGGGCGGCGGTGGCGCTGTGCCCGGCGTGCCCGGACCCGTACCTGACGCGGGCAGCGATCCCGTGAATCCATGCGGCGGCGGTGCGGGCGGCTTCGGTGGTTTCGGTGGCGGTGGTGGCGGCAACCAGGGACCCTGGGTGATGCCGGGCACGTTCAACGTGTCGTTGCTCGTGGACGGAAAGTCCGTGGGAACCAAGCCGATGCGCGTGGTGCTCGATCCCGCCAACCAGATGAGTGAAGTGCAGCGCAAGCGCTACTACGACATCGTGATGGAGCTGCACCAGTTGCAGGGCCGCGGTGTTGAAGCGGCACGGGCCATGATGCCCTTCCACACCCAGATGACCGAGATCGCCGGGAAGCTGGACGGCATGGCGAACGTGCCTGCGGACGTGAAGGCGCAGTTTGCGGCGGTGCACAAGGAGTGGGACACGGTGCGCGTGAAGTTCGGCGTGCCGCCGACGATTGGCGCTCCTGGTGGCGGGCGCGGCGGCGGGGGCGGCGCTCCGGCGAACAGCCCGGACGTGGTCGTCAAGACCGGTAACGTGAAGGGGCAGATCATGGCGTTTACCGACATGCCCAGCGGTGCGCTCATGTCCCAGTACACGGACGTTCGGCTGGCGTTGCCGAAGGCGATTACCGAACTCAATGCGTTCCTGGCGAAGGCAACCGCGCTGAGCCAGGCGCTGTCAAAGAACGGCGTAACGCTGACAGTGCCGCCACCGGTTAAGTGATGAAGTCTGGCGTTGGAGTACGTAGGGCGTGGCTTTAGCCGCGCCGGAGCTAACCTCCGGGAACGTCCAATGATTCTGGTTCCGGCGACAACTCACGGCCGCGTCCTCATCGAAGATGGGAACGCGGCCGTTTCCTTGCGCGCGCTGGTTGGCCTTCACGGCTATGCGCAGACCGCGGGCGACATGATGCAGGAACTGAATCAGATCCCCGGTGCAGGCGACTGGACGCGAATCTCGATTCAGGCGCTCAATCGCTTCTACACGCGCGGCGACACGAAGGTTGTGGCGAGTTGGATGACGCGCGAGGATCGCGACGAGGCAATCGCGGACAACATCGCATACGTGGATGCGGCCATTCAAACATCGTCCTCGGAGGCCGGGTCTTTAGACCCGGCGCTTCCGGCTCTCGTCTTTGTCGGTTTCTCTCAAGGCGTCGCGATGGCGTATCGCGCCGCGCTCCTGGGCGCGCGGCCGGCGTCTGGAATCATCGCGCTCGCCGGCGACATCCCCCCTGAGCTCAAGACAGATTCAGCGCATCGTCAGCCCTGGCCGAAGGTGCTGATTGGCGTTGGGCATCTGGAGCAGTGGTATTCAAGCGACAAGGTGAAGGACGATGAAGAGTTCCTGATTCGGCGGGGCATTGATCATTCGATTGTGCGGTTCAGTGGCGGGCACGAGTGGACGGATGACTTCAGGGTTGCGGCGGGGCAGTTTCTGGCGACGTTGTGAACAGTGGAACTGGCGCGACTGTGCCCAATTGGCGCCCCTGAAGGGACGCCCTACGTACCGGAAGGTCAGGACGCAGGGCGTCCCTTTAGGGGCGCCGGTTGGCCAGTCAGAACGTAGGGCGTCCCTTTAGGGGCGCCGGTGTGCCAGTCAGCACGTAGGGCGTCCCTTTAGGGGCGCCGGTGGGCAAGGAGATCACCGAGCATGCGAAGGATCTTGAGCATCGTCTTGTCGGGCTTCAGTGTGATCGCCGTGTCGTCGGCCCAGCAGAAGGTGGGCGACTACCCGATTCAGCCGGTGCCGCTCTCGGCGGTGAAAATCACCGGCGGGTTCTGGCAGGCGAAGCTCGAGACCAATCGCACGGTCACGATTCCGCACATCATGGCGCAGAACGAAAGCACCGGGCGTGTGGATAACTTCCGTAAGGGCGCCGGACTCATGCCGGGCGAATATCTGGGCCGCCGGTTTAACGATACTGACATCTACAAAGTGGTAGAGGCCGCGTCGTACGCGCTTGCGGCCGGTCCCGATCCGGCCCTGCAGAAGAAGCTCGATGAACTGATCGATTTCATCGGTAAGTCACAGCAGGCGGACGGCTATCTGTTTCCCGCGCGCACGATCAACCCCGCGAAGCCCGCCGCCGGCGTCGGCCTCGAGCGATGGGAGCACGAGAACACCGGAAGCCATGAACTCTACAACTCGGGCCACCTGATCG
>JBKJJZ010000383.1:0-2638 GCA_046597705.1 Vicinamibacterales bacterium
CGCAGGCTTCAGATCGCGATGGATGATTTCTTGATCGTGCTCGGCTTCGAGTGCTTCGGCGATCTGACGCGCGATCGGCAAGGCTTAGTCGAGCGGAATAGCGCCGCGGAGCGTGTGCGAATAAAGTCGTCGCTGGCGTGCGCTGCCGCACGCTTCTGCGCAACTTCAGCACCAACACGAAGGCCCGCTCACGCGGGCCTTTTTAACGTTCGAGCTATTGGAATCTCGGGCTGACAGATGGGCCGTCAGCCGCTGACGTACGCTCGACGTACGCCAAAGTCGAACCCCATTCGACATCGCCATGGATCCGGAACAGCGCTAGGAGCATCGAACGTTGGCTAGTCGGATGCCCGTTGGACCCTGCACTATGATCGCGCGATGGCGAATTCGCCTTCCTCGATGCCCATCTCAGCGTTCGCGACGATCGCGGGCGGTTGGTTCACCATGGGCACTGAGCGCGGCCAGGAGGACGAGCGGCCGCCGCATCGGGTCTTCGTCGATCGCTTCGAACTCGCCGTCTTTCCAGTCACTCGCGCGGAATACGAGTGCTTCGTGGACGCGACGAGTCAGGAGCCGCCCCGCGATTGGTCGCATCCACCGTTTGCGCAACCGGATCTTCCCGTCGTGGGCGTCAGCTGGCTCGATGCGATTGCGTATTGCGCGTGGCGATCCGACGAAGACCAGCGCCCAGTCCGGTTGCCGACGGAAGCTGAATGGGAGTTCGCCGCGCGTGGGCGTCAGGAGGCACTGTTCCCGTGGGGTCACGCCATTCCCGACTGGATTCCAAATGGCGGACGCGGTCCACTAGAGGCACCGTGGCCGGTGACACTCGGCGAGCCGACTGAATTCGGGCTGTTTGGCATCGCGACGAACGTGCACGAATGGTGCGCCGACTGGCACGACAAGGATTATTACAGCCGATCACCAGAGCGGAATCCCGCCGGGCCTGACCACGGCGTGCGGCGCACCTCTCGCGGCGGATCGTGGCGCCATATGAACACCATGTGCCGCGTCACGCTGCGCAGCAAGCTCGATCCCGCCTTCCGCTACAACGATTACGGGTTCCGCCTTGCGCGAAACCTCTGAACAACCCTTGTGATCAATTCGCCGTCGATCGGAGCCGGCCCATATCGATCGCTCGACGAGAGGCACGGAACAGCGCGGTAAGTAATGCGAACAGGTCCACGACCTCCGACTCATCCGGACTCACGGACGGTGTCTGCGCTTGGCGGGTAATGCGGGTACCGCGACGCGTGTTGTGGGCGGGCGACCCGTCGACGGGAACCTTCCAGATGTCCGACTGGATGCGTCGTCGGCTGGTCGTCAGGCTCCGGGTGCCGTGCACGTCGGGCTCGGTGTCGGGACCGTCACCTCACCGAACCCGGTCGAAGACCACCACGTTGTGCACCTCCCGTCCAACGCCGTCCTTGCCCCTGGAGGTCTCGGTGTAGGTCTTGCCATCCTTCGACACATTGCGGACGATGGCGAGGCCGGGGGTGCCGTTCGTGTACGTCGTGAACTCGGTCGTGTAGGCGTCGATGCGCCGCCACGCGCGCGTGATGTTCGATGGCTTGCCCGTTGTCATGAATGGGATCAACGAGGTGCTGCTGTAAACGGGATACTGGCGGCCGTCGATCTTGAAGGCCACCGACTGGAACACCGGGTCGCCCTCCGGCGTGACGCTGGTCAGTTCAAAGAGATGCCATCCGCCATCGAGAGTGGCGAAGCGGCGAATCTGCGTTCCCATCTGTCGAGGGGGTGGGCCGGGGCGGTAGCTAGACCGTGCGGGATTGATCTGCCAAGTGCCATCCACAGGATCAGCCGCGGGCGTTTGCGCGCCAACCGCCACAGACCAGACCCCAACGAGGACGACGACCGCCGACAATGTGCGCGTCATGGGCATGCCTCTACCGAATGCTCTCGTTATACACCAGGCCGCTTATTTGACCGCAAGCACCTGCTTACTGAGCACTGGGTCCTTGGTGGATGCTTCAAGACGTCACATCACTCGAGAGCCCGGCTTTTCGGAGCCCTTCGAGGAAGTGATCAACGTCGTTTGATTGGAGCCAGGTACCAAGGATCGCTCGTGCGTTCGTTGCAAAACCCGGCACGAGCGTGTTGAGCCGACGGAGAGCAGAGGCCGCAGCCGCTTGCTCGCCCAGTTGTCCGTGGGCAGCGGCGAGTACCGCTTGCATCCAGAACAGGTCCGGGGCATTGGTCTTGACAGCTTCGTCGACTGCGGCTCGGTAGTTGGCTTTCGCGTAGTCCCTGAAACTCAGCATCCCTCGATACCACACCGGATGCTGCGGGTTGAGCTCCATGGCTCGCTCGATGAGCGCGCAGCCCCGATCCCAGTCTCCTGCAAAGGCAAGATTGGCCCCCATGTCCGCATGGCATCCGGCATCGAGTGGGTTGAGCGCGATGGCGCGCTCCGCTTCATGCCGGCACGCGGCGATCTCCTTGCGGAAGAGGAGCGCCGTCGATAAGGCCAGGTGCGTCAGGTGATTGCCAGGGGCCAGGTCAACGGCTCGCCGCGCCGCACTTATGGCGCGGTCCAAGGCGTTGGGAAGCGGGTCGAAGCCGTGTCCGTACTCGTGGGCATACACGAGTGCGAGCAACGCCGACTGCTGGGCGATGC
>JBKJJZ010000511.1:0-5042 GCA_046597705.1 Vicinamibacterales bacterium
CCACCGTTCCTGCATAGGTGTGGAGAAAGTGTTCGAGCCACGCGACCGATTCCGCATCGAGGTGGTTGGTTGGCTCGTCGAGGAGCAGCAGGTCCGGCGACTGCAGCAGCAATCGGCACAGCGCGACCCGTCGCCTTTCGCCGCCGGACAGCGTGGTGACATCCGCATCGCCGGGCGGCAGGCGAAGCGCATCCATCGCCTGTTCCACTCGCGCGTCCAGGTCCCAGGCGTTGGCGGCCTCAATCGCGTCCTGTACGCGGGCCTGTTCGGCCAGGACCTTGTCCATCTCTTCCGCGGACATGTCCTGCGCAAACTTTTCGTTGATTTCGTCGAAGCGCGTCAGCAACGCACGCGTCGGGGCCACGCCTTCTTCGACGTTACCCAGCACGGTTTTCGACGAGTCGAGTTGCGGCTCCTGTGCCAGATACCCGACGGTGGTGCCTTCGGCGCGGAACGCCTCGCCGAGGTAGTTCGGGTCGAGCCCCGCCATGATTTTCAGGAGCGTGGACTTGCCGGTGCCGTTGGTGCCGATGACGCCAATCTTCGCGCCGGGCAGGAACGAGAGCCAAATATCCTTGAAGACAACCTGGTCAGGGGGGTACACCTTGCCCAGGCCCTTCATCGTGTAGATGAACTGCGCCATTACGTGGTTACCGTGCCTTTGAGTGGTTCAGGCGTGAAGTCTTCGCCTGGATTGATGAAACGGTCAGCTTCGAAGTGATACTGCTTGTCGTAGAGCTGGCGATACCGGCCCTGCTTTGCCAGCAGTTCAGTGTGGGTGCCTCGCTCCACGATCTGTCCCCCCTCGAGCACCAGAATCTGATCGGCCGACTGAATCGTGGACAGACGGTGCGCGATGACAAAGGTGGTTCGGCCGCGTCGCAACGACCGCAGGCCGTCCTGAATCAGCGCTTCGCTTTCACTGTCGAGGCTCGACGTCGCCTCATCCAGCAACAGGATCCGCGGATCCGCCAGAATCGCGCGCGCGATCGCCACGCGCTGGCGCTGCCCGCCAGACAGACGAACACCGCGCTCACCCACGATGGTTTGATACTTCTTCTCGAAGCCCTCGATGAATTCATCGGCGTGAGCCACCTGACTCGCCTTCTTCACGTCCTGGTCGGTGGCATCCGGCCGGCCGTACGAGATGTTGTCAGTGACGGGGCCGTCAAAGAGAAAGTTGTCCTGCAACACGACGCCGAGGTGGTGGCGGTATTCGCCAAGGCGCAGACCTCCCAGATCGCGTCCATCGATGAGCACGCGCCCTGTCGTGGGGTGATTAAACGCCATCACCAGACTCAGCAGAGTGCTCTTGCCCGATCCCGACGAGCCCACCAGCGCAGTCGTGCTACCCGCTGGGGCGACAAACGACACGTCCTTCAGGACAGGCACGCCGGGCTGGTATTCGAACCAGACGCCGTCGAACGCCACTTCGCCGCGAACCTCCGGCACCAGCGCATTGGTCGCATCGGCGGCATCTTCACGCGGCGTATCCAGCAGCTCGCGAATCCGGTCGAGCCCGGCGAACGCTTCGGTAATCTGTGTGCCAATCGACGCGATCTGCACCACGGGCGCGGCCATCAACCCCGTGAAGAAGATGTAGCTGATCAAATCGCCCAGCGTCATGGTCTTTGCCACAATGGCGTGGCCGCCAATGGTGATGATGACCACGCCCATCGCGCCGATGACGACACTGGAGAATGCCGTGATAGCGGAGACGCCAGTCATTGATTGCGCAATGTTCCTAAAGAAGCGATGGACGCCCTTGGTGAACACGAGGTCCTCGCGCCGCTCGGCCGTGTAGGTCTTGACGACCCGAATGCCACCCAGTGCTTCATTCAGGCGGCCCGTCACTTCAGCCTGGATCTTTCCTCGCTCGCGAAACAACGGCCGCAGGCTCTTGAACGCATACGCCAGCGCGCCTCCAAAGGCCGCCAGCACCACCAGTGTCACCGTCGTCAGGAACCAGTTGATCCAGAAGAGATAGGCCAGGGCCAGAACGGCGGTCAGGAGACTGCCGGCAAGCTGAGCCAGGCCGGTGCCTACAAGGTTCCGGATGCCTTCGGCATCGTTCATCACTCGCGAGATCAGCTGCCCGGTCTGGTTCTTGTCGAAATAGCTGACGGGCAGCCGCATGACGTGCTCTTCGACCCGGCGCCGCATGTCGGTAATCGCGCGCTGCGCGGCCACGCCAAGGACCTGCGACAGCGCGAACGAGGTGACCGCCTGCACGACCGTGGCCGCGCCAACGATCCACGCCAGCTTGGGCAGCATCTCCACGTTCCCCTGAGTGAGCACGTCGTCAATCAGGAACTTGGAGAGGTAGGGCAGCACCATGCCAGCCAGGCGGCTGATGAGCATGAGGCCCAGGCCCAGGAGCAGGCGCTGTCGGCGCGCCCAGATGAGATCGCGCGCCTCCGCCCAGGCCGCGGACCAGCGTATTTTCTTTTTCTTGGGAACTTCGGGCACTCGGACGATCTTAAACGAGAAAGACATTCCGTACGTAGGGCGTCCCTTCAGGGGCGCTAAATGCGGCGCCCCTGAAGGGGCGCCCTTCGTACGGAGCGAAGAACTACTTCGGCAAGTTGACCCTGAGCTCTCCAATGATCTGACGGCGTGAGACGTCGGCAAACACGTGCTGCAGCACCTGCTTGTTGCCCAGGTTCACCACCTTGAGTGTTGTGGTGTAGCGGCCGCCGGCCCACTTGGCGCCAATGCTGCCGTTGATGGTGGTCTGTGCCCTGGTGGTGCCTACGTACCTCGAATCAAGAACGTCCTGCCAGAAGGCTTCGCCAGCGTACGCCAGTGAGGCAGATCCGAAGATTCGCGATCCTGAGTAGGTGACGCCGGTGCTGAAGCGATTGTTCGGCGCAAGGTTCAGTTCGCTCAGGTCGAAGTTCGGATCCGGGTCCTTCTGGTAGGAATAGTTCACGTACGCCGACGTCGTGGAAGTCAGCGACGCGTCCACGCCCAACTCGATGCCCTGATTGTTGACCTTGCCAAGATTGAGGTAGGTGAACTCCTTCGGGAAGCGGATCTGCGGGGCCGCGGCGTAGAACTGCGCCCAGATCGCCGACCCAGGGAAGGGCCCGAGGCCCGGGAAGCCAGGCGGCGCCGGCGAGGCACCCCACGCGGACAGCTGCGTGAAGAAGATCTCGTCGGTCAGCTTGGTGTAGTAGTACGCGGCAGACAGAATCACGCGGTTGTCGATCAGGGAGGCCGAGTAGCCGACCTCGAAGGCGTCCATCTTCTCTTCCTTGAGGTCGGGATTGCCGAACGCGTTGGTCGGCACGCGGTAGATCGCCGCGCCGTACGCGGGGTTGATTGCACCAAGCGGGAGCGCGTTGGTCACCACCGTGTTGAGGTTGTTGTTGATGGCCGACGGCGCGCGGAACGCGCGGTTGTACGAGAGCCGGACCGTCGAGTGGACCGTGGGCTTCAGCAGCAACGCCGCTCGCGGCGAAAACACGGGATTTTCGATCGACGTGAACTTGTCGACACGCGCGCCCAGGACCAGCCGCACCTTGTCGCCCAGGAAAATTTCGTCCTGCGCGTAGACGCCGCCCTCAGTCCGCTTGTTCTCGAGCGTGGCCAGCGACAGGTTGAACTTGTTGTGGCGGAAGTTACCGCCATACGTAAGCACGTGCTTGCCGGCGAACGCCTTGGTGTTGCTCAACTCGACGTCAAACGTCTTCGTATTGAAGTCGAGCGTCACCGGGATGCCGGCCGTATCCACGGCGACCAGGTTGGTGGCAAAGCCGTCGAGGGTGTTCATGAACGCCTGCAGGCGAAGGGCGTTCCTGGAGTAGTTGATCTTGCCGTAGCTGAACGTGGTGCCCGGCCTGATGTCGAAGGGACCGATGCCGCTGTGCATGATTCCATCGGTGCCCGCGCGGCCCCCTGAAATAACCCAGCGCTGCCCGTTGTCGCCGTCGTAGTCAAACCGCAGGTCCACCTTTGGCTGCGCCGTGCCGGTGTTCTTGTAGGCGGGGTACTGCGTGCCGGTCGTGTTGCCACGAATCAGGCCGGTGGGGCGCGTAAACGCTTCCGACTGATAGGTGCCCACCGACAACTTGTAGGCCCAGCGCTCGTTGATGGCCTGCGCGTGGGTGATGTTTCCGTAGACCAGCGAGCCGTTGCGCGGCTGCGTCGCGATGACTGGGCTTCCGGGTTCCGGCGTGTACTCCCTGCCGAATGATCCGGCGCCCATCATGAAGCTGGTGCCTTCCATCTCGCGGGGCGTTTTGGTGATCACGTTGATGACGCCGTTGAGCGCGTTGGCGCCCCAGACCGCGGATGCCGGGCCGCGAATGACTTCGATCTGCTTGATCTCGTTCAGATTCGACGGCATGAAGTCCCACATCACGAAGCCGAAGAAGTCCTGATAGAGGGTCCGGCCATCGAGGATTGCCAACTGCGACGTCGCCAGGGAACTGGTGGCCGCCCGGCTCGTGATGTTGATGTCACGCGCCGAGAGTTGCGTGATGTTCACGCCGGGCACCGCACGCAGCAGGTCCGCGTAGTTGTTCGACGGTGCGACTTCCAGCGCCCTGGGACCGATGACGGTCATGGTAGCCGGGGCATCCACCAGCTTCTGCTCAACCTTGGAGGCGGACACGACGGTCACCGTCTCCACGTAGCCGGGGGCCGCGGCCGGCAACGGCGTTGGGGTCGGGGTCGGGGTTGGCTTCGGCGGCGGTTGCTGGCCCGCAGGGGGTGTAGGTGGAGGCGGGGGAGGTGGGGTCTGCGCCAGGGCCGCGCGGCCTGCCACCCCGACAATTGCCAACCCCATCACGATGGTCCGGAACGCCTTCATAGGTTCTCCTTAATAAGACAACGCTTCCACGAAGTTGAGTTGTCACTCCAGTCAGATCGGCGACTATCATAGACGAATTGCCCTTCGGCCGTGACTGCCCTCCCCCTCGATCCACCTCACCCGACCGACCAGACGCAGCCGCCCGCTGAGCCGGTCGGGTGAGGTGGATCGAGGGGGAGGGCAGTCACGGCCGAAGGGCAATTCGTCTATGATAGTCGCCGATCTG
>JBKJJZ010000568.1:0-9902 GCA_046597705.1 Vicinamibacterales bacterium
GCCGGCCGTGACCGTACCGATCGTTTCGGCCGGCGACGTAGGGTTCGGGCCCCACCTTATCCGCGCTGTTCTTCAGGATGTCGATGACCTTCGCCCGGGTGAGTCCGGGGCTGCGCGACAGTATCAGCGCGGCGATCCCAGCGGCGAACGGCGAAGACGACGATGTGCCGCCGAATCCAGAATCGAAGCTGGCCTGCATATAGTTTCCGGGATCATTACCGGCCGCGCCCATGCGATCGGTCGTTTCGATCTTCCTGTTGAAGATGTTCCCGTCGCTGGGCGCAAGGAATGTCACTTCCGGGCCAAATTGGCTGTAGAACGAACGGCAATCCAGGTTCGAACTTGCGCCAACGGCGATGGACTCCGGATGCGCTGCCGGATACAGGACTGGGGCCGAGACCGTATGGTTGGTATACGACGCCACGCCGTCGCCGGGAATTCCGCTGGCGAAAAAACCCGTGTCGAAGAAAGTGCCGTTATTGAAGTAGTCGACTTGGATCTTCAGGCCATCGAGATTCGCTTCACTGGAGGTCCACTGCTGTATGACTACGTTGCCGGCACTGATGGTTTTGTAGACCTGAAGGTATGACGTCTGGTTGTTGCCGATCGTGCCCGCCTTCGCCGCCTTTGTAAGACACAGGCTTTCGTCCGAACGCCAGGGGTCAGTGACCACCGTCCACGGCTGGTTGCCACCGGTCGTCCAGCCAGCCGGAATGCCGTTGGTAAAATTCGAGAATCCCAGGCCTGGAAAATTCACCCACGAGAGCCATGAGGTGTCGTCGCCGGCCGCGCCGGCTCCGTTCTTGATGTAAAGGAACCGAAACCCATACGTGCCTGCGTTCATGACGAGCTGGATCGGGTCGGTCGGAATCCCCGAAGCATTGTTTCCGGTCGAGAAGAAAGAGAGCGTGCCTTTGCCGCCGCGACCCGTGACATTCGCGGTCGCTATCGCACTTTGAAGGGCTGCGTTGGGAGCTCCCGAGCCCCAGCTGTTGTTGAGGATGTCAGCGAACTGCGCAGCGTAGGCTATGGCGTTCGCGATGGTTGCATTATCGGCGAAGGTGCCGTTCTCGGAAATCTTGATGGGCAGCAGCCGGCACTGCCGGCAGGCCCCTGTCACGCCAATACCATTGTTCCCGCGAGCGGCCGCGACCCCGGCACCCCCAGTGCCGTGCGAGTCATCTCCGGCAGGATCGGCATTGTTATCGCCATTCTTGAAGTCCCACCCGTTGACGTCATCAATCTTTCCATTGCCGTCGTCGTCAACGCCATTGGCGGCAATTTCTCCAGGATTCACGAAGATCGTCGCCGCCAGATCTTCGTGTGTCTTTTCAATCCCATCGTCGAGGACAGCAATGACGATGGAGCCGTTTCCATCTTCGATATCCCACGCCTGCTCGAGCTTCGAGTCCGCTCCGACCAGCCCGCCACCCTGTCCCGTGTTCTTCAGGTGCCACTGGTTTGAATACAGCGGGTCATTGGGAATGTCGAACTGCTGGTACTGCTGAATGAAATTGGGCTCGGCCCATGCGAGACGGCCCGCTTCATGGAGCGTCCGTGATAAATCAAGAGCGGTCAGTCCCTTGCCATCAGTCATCCGCAAGACATACCGGTCGGTGGTGTCTTCCAGGGGCCGGTCAATCGTCAGACCCAGGCCATCGATGATGTTCGCCAGGTCCTGCTCCGTATCGCCGGGCTTCAGGCGAACGACGAGTTCGTCCGTCGGCAATACGCGAATACCGCCTCTCCCGTAGTGGTAGACCGGCGCCGCGAATATCACGTTCGGGTCCTGACGGACCGTCTGGAGGAATTGAGCCACGGCCTCGCCAGCAGCGCGGGCCGCCGGTGGCGGCCCTCCGGGAGTCACCAACCTGGGAAGACTCACCACGTCGAACCCGCGGCTCCCTGTCCCCGCCTGAAGCGAGCGCTGCACGCCGGGCGTTTGTTGCGCCAACCCTTTCACCCCGCCCACCGCGTCGGCAAAACGCACGACCACTTCGGTCTCGGACCGAACCAGCGGCACGGGCTTCGAATCAAAGTAATAGAAATCCGCCGAGGCCTGCCGCGCGCTGGAGTTGGCCGTCAGCGTCACGATCGCGAGGCCAGCCAGAACCAGTGCGACGGTGGAAGCCGGGCCCAGCCGGTGAGCTCTTGAGGTGTAAGGCATGACGATGATTTTATTTCCTTTCTTACGTACAAGCGGAATTCCCGCGAAACAGGGCTCACGGGCGCACCTCCGTAAACGCAAAACTCGCCAGCACCCAGCCTGAAAGCCTGGGCACTGGCGAGATTGGACTTGAGTCGCGATCTACTTGATGTAGGTGCAGGTCAGCGTGCCGACGCCACTTGCGGACACTGTGGCATGCGTATCCTCAGTGAGAAACAATGTGCCCTCAGCGTCGAAGACCCCGCAGACGAAGCCGCTGAAGCTCTGCGCGCGGCCGGTGTCGTTCGTGATGTCCGTGCCCTTGCACTTCAGCATCACCTTGTTGCCGTTCTCAACCTTGGTGGTCTGCAGGCCGATGCCACCCAGGACCAGGTCACCGTTTTCGTCCGCACCCACCATCCCGCACAGACCGTCGTTCTTGATCACGATGGCGCCGTCGGCCGACACCGTCTGCCGCCCATTCAACATCACGCCCACTACAACCGCCAGACTCATTGCTGCAACTATCGATATACGTTTCATATAAGGACTCCGTGGCCGAAACTAGATTAAGCCTCGGGCATATTGACAAACCGATAGTTGGAATTCCACTCCCGAAAGGTGGTGGACGGGTTCTGTCAGCTGGCGACGCGAATTGCGATCAGCCGGGTCTCAGTCTCGGTGCCAACCGCACCCGTGATTTCAATTACGTAGTCTCCGGGAGCCAGAGGCGCCAGAATCGCATCCACCCCCAGCAGCATGCGGCCGTCAACCTCGCGCTCAGTCACCGTGACGGTCACCGCCATGGGCTGTCCGTTACGACCCAGCAAGCGAGCCTCCCGGCGATCAAGGGTTCGGCTCAGTGGCACATCGATGTGAACCCGCTCGGTTCGGCGAAACTCAAATCCCGCCACGGGCAGGAGCGGCGATCGCGCTGACGGTGTGGCCCGGTATACCAGCGGCCCGCCAAACACGCGGCCAGTATCCCTAACCACATCCATGCGCGCATCGAACACTATCGTGGCATCGTGCAGCTTCGCCGCGACGGTAAGCGCGTTCGTACCTGCGGGCACGTCCATCAACGCCACGCCGCCACGCGCGCCTGGCACCAGCGCAACCTGTATTGTGCCCAGGGCCGCGCCACCGGGACCGGTGATCGTCACATCGAGTGTTCCCCCCTTGGCCAACACGCCACGCGACAACTGCGCGGCGCCGATTTCAGCAACGATCGTCAGGCGTCCGTCTGGCGCCGCGCCAAGGGTGGCATCAATGAACAGTTCGGACGAGGGACGGATCCTGGCCAAAGCGCCCAAGGCCATATCAACGGCGGTCGGACCGGCCGCGGCAGGGGCAGCCGCAGATGATGCACGGGCCATCCGCTCGGCCTCGTTGGGCGCGGTATAGCCACGCCGCGCCTTCACATCAATTCCGGGCTGCTTGACCTTGACGGAAATGCGGCGCGCCTTGCCGTCGAACTTGCGGTTGGTCGAATAGTACCCAAGCAGGTAGTACGACTTGAGCTGGTCCGTGACCCTCTGCAGCCCGGCTTTCAGATCGTTCGTGTTGACCACGGCAATCCCATCCGTGTTGCTGGCCAGGGTTTGCATGCTCGACGCTCTGTCGCGCAGGTTGTTGAGCCCTTGCGCGATCGGTGATTCGGTAATCTGCCCCGTTCCCATCACGCGCGACGAAATAGACGAGTCGAATGCAGCCAGCCCTGCCGGGTTCACCGGATAGAAGGTCACGTTCGACCGGTTGGCCATGTTCAGGATTTCGCGGAAGCGTGACTGAAGATTCACGTTGGCGTATCGAATGAGGTACCCGTCGCACTGTGCAGGCCGCTGTTGACGTCCCTGGTAACCGGGCAGCCCCCCGTCGTCATTGAACAACCGCCAGCCTTCCGTGAAGAGCACAACCGACGTACGCCCTTCCCGCAAGTGCCCGAGGTACTGCACCAAGTCCTCGAGGTGCTGCATCGTCTGTTCCTCCCTGGAACGATCGATGAGGACATCCGCGACCGGGCGCATGGCGCCGCCGTCGCGAATCCATCCCTCGCGGCCCTGGGGATCGGCCGGGAAACACTGTTCGAATTCCTTCTCGAGCGGCGTGCGCCGCACCGAACCGCGCGTGCCCCAGGCCCAGTGGCGGGTGAGCGCGTCTTCGGCCGAGATCAACTTGCGCGCGAACGTGATCGACGATGCCGGTTGATCGGGAGTAGTGACGGCAAACAAATCGTTCTCCCCAACCAGGCCGTTGAGCATCGAGACCAGCGGCCCGCGGGTGGCGTACGCACCTTCGACAGACACATGCGGGATGTCGAGATAGACGACGAACGCGCGAGTGCGGGCATCGGCCGCCAGCAGTTGCGATTCACGAACCGTGTTGGGATCCCGGCGCGAGGTCTCGGGCGCCCCACTGGCGCCTTCCACAAACTCGAAGTTCTCGATTGCCTGCGGCTGCCCGTCCTCCTCCACGACGAAGTCGGCCGCGGTCAAGCCTTCGACGACTTTGCCGTCGCGAATCGGGTAGGCGTCCACCGTCACAAAGTGCGCGTCCGAGCGGAAGATGGGCCGCGGCTGCTGCGGCTCCTGCGCCCATAGCGGAGCCAGCACCAGTCCGACGGAGAGGATCGCGACGATCGTCGGAAGACTGCGGCGCATGGCTTACGGTACCACTCGAAACGCCACCAGCGCCGTCCGGGGGCCTGCGGCCGCCGTGACCCGGAGTTCTATCACGTAGTCGCCGGGCGCCAATGCGCCGAGCGTGGCGTCGGCAATGAGCAGCGGCCCCGATGGACCGTCTCGCTCGGTCAACGTGACCGCGACCGCCAGAGGCGAACTGTTACGTCCAAGCAGGCGGGCTGTGCGGTCGTTCAAGGCCTGCGCCACCGGCCACTCGACATGAATGCGTTCGTTGCGGGTAAATGCGGGCGCCGTGACTGGCGCAAGCGGTGAGCGCGGTGACGGCGTCGCGCGAAACACCGCCGGGACGCCGAGCACCGGGGCGGCGTCGGCTCTCAGATACTTGCTGACGTTGAATGTGCGGTCATCTGAGGAACGTATGCCTGAGAGTACGTCCAGGGCCATTTCAACAGCCGATGGTCCAGCGGCCTTGACGGGATTGGCCCGGGCCGTGCGCTCAGCTTCGGTCGGCGCGATGTAGCTGCGGCGCGCACGCACCTCGTAGTCCTTCGCCTTCACCGAGATGCGCCTCGGCTTCCCGTCGAAGACGCGATTGGTGGAGTAATACCCCAGCAAGTAGAACGACCGGAGTTCGGCGGTGACTTTTCGCAAGCCCGCGCGAAGGTCGTTGTTGCCGAGGACGGAGGTCCCGTCGGTGTTTGACGCAAGTGCTCTCAGACCATCCTCGCGGCTATTGACGCGGTCGAAATTGTCCGATAGCGCGGACCTCGTGGCGGGGTCGGTCAGCGTCACATCTTCGGATGGCGCGTTGTCAAAGACGACCAGGCCCGCCGGATTCACGGGGATGAACGAGATGTTTCTCAGATTTGCCCGTGCGATCAACTCGCGCAGGCGCTGACCACCATCGAACCGGACCAGATTCTGCGCCATCAGCATGCAGGCATCGCGATTGCCCGAAGTGACCGAGCCGCCCATCTGCATGCGCCCTCCCAGCACCTCTGGACCGGGCAACTGGTTTCGTTGTGTGCGCTCGATCGCCGATACGAGTTCTCGATTCTCGGGAGCCAGACGCCAGCCTTCGGTGATCAGGATGACGGAGGTTCGGCCCTCGCGCATCTGGCCAAGGACGTCTACAAGGTCACTGAGATGATCCAGAGCCTTTCCTTCGCGATAGAGCTCGATAATCACGTCCGGAAGCCATCGCTTGCGGGCTCCGTCAGTGACGTAGCGCTTCGCGACCTCACCGCTGGGCAGTCTTTCGGTGCCGAAGCACTCAATGATCCCGTTCTCCTCAGGGTCGGTGATCACGCTGCCGCGCATGCCCCATGACCAGTAGCGCGCCAGCATGTCCTCGGTGGTGGTGACCTTCCGCGCGAAGGTAATCGACGCCGGATCGTGCTCGGTCGAAATGACGCCAAACAGATCCTGCGGCGACAGCATCGTGTTCAACATCTGCACGAGCGGCACGCGAATGCGGTGCGACCCTGCGATGGACACGTGATCGATGTCGAGATCCACGACGAACGCGCGCGCCCGTGGGTCGGCGACGGCCGCTCGCGACTCGGCCACCGTGTTGGGATCACGCCGCGAGCTTTCGGGCTCCGGAGCGCCACCGGCAACAAACTCGAACGTGTCGATGGACTGGATTACGCCTTCTTCACGAACCTCGAAGTCCGCGGCGGTCAGTCCTTCCACAACCTTGCCATCGCGCAGCGGATACGCATCCACGAGCACGAAGTGCGCGTCGGATCGGAAGATCGGTTGTTGTGGATTCTGTGGAGACTGCCCGGCCAGCCGCGTGTGCGGCGCGGCGAGGTTGAGCACGACCACCAGCGTGGCCAGGGCCACACGCTTCATTGACACCTCGACACCTCACACGGACGCTGGCGTCATTCAGCCTACACCCGGACGCTATCCAGCCACGCCCAGAAGTTCGATTTCGAAAATCAACGTCGCGTTGCCTGGAATCACGCTCCCCTGCCCGTTCGCGCCGTACGCCAGTTCCGGCGGAATGATGAGGCGCCGTTTCCCGCCCACTTTCATCCCGGCCACGCCCTGGTCCCAGCCCTTGATCACGCCGCCTGCGCCCAGGACAAAACTGAAGCCCAGGCCGCTCACGTTGGAATCGAACACGCCGCCCTTGTTGTCGGTCGCGGTCGTTGAATAGAGCCAGCCGGTGTAATACACCCGCACGGTCTTGCCCGCGATCGCCTCCGTGCCTGCGCCCACCGTGATGTCCGTGGACGAAAACGGGATGTTGAGACTCGGCGACGTCGGCGAGTCATTGCCGCATCCCACGCCAGGCAGCAGGGCGAGGCCGAGGGCGAGACAGAGAAGCCTTTTCGAAGTGTTCATAGACCAGCCATTCTACCCAAAGCGCGCCAGGATTCCGCCATTCCCGCGTTACAATCAAGAGTTCATGATCTCTGTCGCCAATGTCTCCATGCGCTACGGCTCGAAGGTGCTCTTCGATGACGTCACCACCACGTTCTCGCCCGGACGCCGCTACGGCCTGACCGGCCCCAACGGATCGGGCAAGTCCACCTTCATGAAGCTCCTGACAGGTGAACTCACGCCGCAGAAGGGCACGGTGTCACGCCCGAACAAGCTTGGCGTGCTCAAGCAGGATCAGTACGCCTACGACGCATTCCGCGTGGTCGATACGGTCATCATGGGCAACCAGCGCCTGTGGGACACGCTCCAGGAGCGCGAACGCCTGTACGAGAAGGCGTCGATGACAGACGCCGAAGGCATGCGCCTTGGCGAACTCGAGGGGATCGTGGGCGAAGAGGACGGCTACTCCGCCGAGAGCGACGCGGCGGTCCTGCTGCAGGGCCTCGACATTCCGAACGACCTGCACGAACGGAGGATGGCGGAACTGCAGGGCGGCCAGAAGGTGCGGGTCCTGCTGGCGCAGGCACTGTTCGGCCACCCGCTCGCGTTGCTGCTCGACGAACCGACGAACCACCTGGACCTGGATTCAATCCACTGGCTTGAATCGTTCCTGGAGCGTTACGACGGCACGTTGATCGTGATCTCCCACGATCGCCATTTCCTCAACGCCGTCTGCACGCACACCGCGGACATCGACTACCAGACCATCATCACGTATACCGGCGGGTATGACGACATGGTGCTGGCCAAAATGCAGATTCGCTCCAGGATTGAGAGCGAGAACGTGCAGCGCGAGAAGAAGATCGACCAGCTCAATGACTTCATCGCGCGGTTCTCCGCCGGCACGCGCGCCTCGCAGGTGGCATCGCGACGCAAGGAAGTGGAACGCCTGCAGACCACGGACCTGGCGCGCTCGAACATCCAGCGTCCCTACATCAAGTTCGCGATGAATCGACCGTCGGGTCGCGTCGCGGTCGAATTCGCGAACGTGTCGAAAGCATTTGGCCACCTGCAGGTCATCGATGAGTTCAGCGCCGTCGTCACGCGCGGCGAGAAGATCGTGCTCGTCGGCCGCAACGGCGTGGGCAAGACAACGATGATCAAGGCGCTGCTGGCGGATGCGCCCGGCCAGCCCGCGACGCCGGGCGACATCGACAGCGGCACGGTGCGCTGGGGCCATGAAGCGTCCATCGGCTATTTCTCCCAGGACCACACGGGCGCCATTCGCAAAGGCATGACCGCCGTGGAGTGGTTGCACCAGTTCGACCCTGACCTCTCACGGCAGGACGTTCACGGCTTGCTCGGCCAGATGCTCTTCCGCGGTGAGGAGGGCCTGAAACCCACCGACGCACTTTCAGGCGGCGAAACCGCCCGGCTGCTGTTCTGCCGCATCATGCTGCAGAAACCCAACATCCTCGTGTTCGACGAACCCACCAACCACCTTGATCTGGAATCGATCAACGCCCTGAACGTTGGTCTTCAGAAGTTCGAAGGCACGGTCCTGCTGGTCACCCACGACCAGGACCTGATGGAGGAAGTGGGCACCCGCGTCTGGCACTTCGCCAACGGCCAGATCGAGGACTTCAAGGGACCGTACGAAGAGTTTGAATCGGTAATCTCTAATCGGTAAGCGGCAATCGTTATCGAACGGAGGGTGTCACGCCCTGCGGACAACCTTTCTGAAAATGTCTCGTCTAAGCCTATGCAATATATGGCACAGACAGATATCCTCGACCGCGAACTCAAGAAGGGCTCTGCCGAACTGCTCATCCTCTCCCTTGTGGAAGCCAGGGCACGCCACGGTTACGAGATCTCGAAGCTCATCGAGACCCGCTCGAACGGCCAGCTCAAGTTTCACATCGCCTCCCTCTATCCCCTGCTCTACCGCCTTGAAGAACGCGGCTGGATTCTGGGGACCTGGGTCGAAAAGTCCGGCGAACGCCGAAGACGCTTTTACAAACTGACCGCTGCGGGCCGGCGCGTCCTGACCGTCCAGCGCGCCACGTGGAAACAATTTGTCGAATCTGTCGCGCGCATCACGGGAGCCGAACATGCCTGAGTGGACATCCGCACTGCGCGAACGATTGTCAGGTCTGGCCTTAGCGCCGGCGCGAGAGCTTGAAATCATCGAAGAGCTTTCGCTGCACCTGGAAGAACGGTATCTGGAGCTTCGGGATCAGGGACTCTCGCACGACGTGGCACGCACAACTGCGCTGGACGATCTGCAGGAGCCCGACCTCCTTGCGAAGTACATGCGCCCCCTCCGCCAATCCTCCACCCCTTCGCCCATCGTGGCCGGCGAACCGAAGCAACAGTGGTTCGGCGACCTCTGGCGGGACTTGAAGTACGCCGCGCGGGTTCTCAGACGCCAACCCGGATTCACTGTGGCGGCCACACTCACGCTGGCGCTTGGCATTGGCGCCAACACGGCAGTCTTCAGCGTGATCCAGCACGTACTGCTCGCGCCACTTCCATACGCAGAGCCCGACCGCGTTGGCGTCATCTGGAGCAAGTGGCCCGGCTACGACAAGACGTGGGTCTCAGACGACGAGGTGACGGACTACCGGACGCGGACCACGGTCTTCCAGGACGTGGCGGCGTGGAGCGTGGGACAGGCCAATCTCAACGGCGATGGCGAACCCGCGCGCGTCGGCGGCGCCGCCGTCACCCCGAATCTCTTCAGCGTGCTGGGCGTCACTCCGCTCATTGGCCGGACGTTC
>JBKJJZ010000610.1:0-3432 GCA_046597705.1 Vicinamibacterales bacterium
AGCGCAGCTCCGAACCGGTCACGTACGATAGGGTCACGATGGGCGATCAGGATAATCTTGTCCGGCATCATTTATAATCGCCGTGTCTGTCGGAGGAGAGTGTATGGCGACCTGCCCGGAATGCGATATCGAAATTCAGATCGACGAAACCGATCTCGAAGAAATGGAAGTAGGCGACCCCTGGGTGTGTGACGGCTGCGCCAGCAACCTTCGCCTGGCATCGCTCGATCCGCTCGAGTTTGACTCGGACGACGAAGATGACGACGAGGAAGAAGAAGACGCCGAAGCCGAGAAGCCTGAGGCCGCCGACGATGACGCCGCCGTCGAGGAAGACGACGACGATGATGAGAAGGACGACTGGGACGAGTAGCGCACCACGCGCTGCTAGGCTTTGCGCGCCAGGCAAAGCAGCGAAGTGCCAATGGGCAGATTCACGTAGCGCATGACCTGCGCTTCGGCAGCAAGTGCCAGATTGAGGGCCGCGTTGACCGGCGCGGCGGGCACCTGCAAGTCGGCATCTGACGCGTTGGCCACTCGCCCGGACCACCTGTCAAAAACCCGCACGGCCAACGTCATCGGGAACGTCGTGCAATTCGTAAAGGACATGCGTTCCACGCGCAGACCCGCGGTTTCCACACGGGCGCGCAGCCGAGCCCGCGTGTAACGGCGCAGTTCATTCGTCAGTGTCGAGTGTGATCCATGGAGGATGTCGAGCGCCGCGACGTTGAACAGCGCAAGCCCTCCGGGTTTCAACACGCGCGCCATTTCAACCAGCGCGACCGGCTCAACGTCGTCGGGAAGGCAATACAGAACGTCGAACGACGTCGCCAGATCGACCGAGGCTGATGCGATGGGTAGCGCGGCCACGGTGCCCCGTACGACCGGGCGCTGATGCGCGAGGGCCACGGCCAATCCGGAGGGCGAGCGTTCGATGCCAACTACGGTCCCGTAGTCTCGTAGCCAATCGAGATTGCGTCCGGTCCCCGCACCGCAGTCTACGATCCGGTGCAACGGCCGGCCCTTCAGTTCCGCGTCGAGCATCACCTTCGCCGAGCGGCGCAGTCCCTTGAACCAGAAGTGACGGTCCTCCGCCTTCGCCGTCGCCTCGAGCATGGCGTTCATCACATCCGCGGGGGAAGACGTCATCAGCGGTATTGTAGGGGCTGCCCCTGGCACGAGCGTTGACACGGCACGAGCGGGTCGTTGACACATCTGGCCGGGGTTTGTAAGCTCGGCAGGGCAGCGAACAAGGAGAAACGTCGATGTATCGAGATTCCGTCCGAATCACTTCCTGGGTGCTTGCCGTCGGCGCGCTCTCGGTCGCGGTCGCCTGTGGCAAGAAACAGGCGCCGGTGATCGCGACACCGACGCCAGCTCCTCCCACGGTCGTGGCCACGCCGCCACCCCAGCCGCCGCCTCCGCCGCCGCCGGTGCCGTCGCCCACCGTGGTGTCAACACCAGTTCAGCCAACAGAGGACGCGGTGTTTGCCAAGTGGACGATCGACGACCTGAACGAAAAGCTGCGGCCGCTTGACGACGTGCTGTTCGACTACGACAGCGCCGAGCTGACCGAGGCCGGCCGCTCGACCTTGCAGAAGAACACGGTCTGGTTGCAGCGCTGGATCACCACACGGGTGACGGTGGAAGGCCACGCGGACAACCGCGGCACCAACGAATACAACTTTGCGCTGAGCGAGCGTCGCGCGGCATCTGTCCGCGACTACCTGGTCAGCCTGGGTGTGTCAGCCTCGCGCATCGCCATCGTCAGCAAGGGCGAAGAGCAGCCGACGTGCACCGAAGAGACTGAAGACTGCTGGACCCGGAACCGCCGCGGCCACTTCATTTTCACGGCCAAGTAACTTCGCGCTTGGCCGCCTCCATTGAGGATTGAGGATGGAGGATTGAGGATCGGAATTGAGGGCAGACGACTCTCAATTGTGGATTGCGGATTGCGGATCGGATTGTGGGATTGCGGCAGTGGGGCTTAGCGGCCATCCGATCCGGCCATCCACGATCCGATCCAGCCATCAGCATTCCGCAATCCGCAATTCCGATCCTCAACCCTCAATCCTCAACCCTCAACCCTCAACCCTCAATGGAGGCGCGCGGCCGCCCTGATCTCCTGCACGATCGCCTCGGCCGCAGCGCGGGGATCGGGTGCTCCCGTAATCGGCCGCCCGACCACGAGGAATGACGCACCTGCGCGCATCGCGTCCCCAGGCGCCATGGTCCTCGACTGATCCTGACGGCCGCTGGCTTGCTCGGCGCTGCCGCCGCGAATCCCCGGCGTGACAATCAGGAAGTCCGGGCCGCACGCCTCGCGAATCGCTTCGGTTTCCAGCGGTGATGCCACCACGCCATCCATCCCGGAATCTTTCGCAAGCCTGGCCAGGTGCAGCACCTGATCGAACGGTGACTGGGTCACGCCCACGCTCGACAAGACCTGCGCGCTCATGCTGGTCAACACGGTGACCGCAATGATCAGTGGGCGCGGCCGGCCAGAGGCGGCGGCGCGGTCGGCGGCTTCTGCGGCCGCACCCATCATCGCGGCGCCACCTGACGCGTGCACGTTCATCATCCATGCGCCCAGATGACTCGCGGAATCAATTGCGCCAGCGACCGTGTTCGGAATGTCGTGAAACTTCAAATCGAGGAAGACCCGGTCGCCGCGTTCGGACAGCGTCCGCACGATCGAAGGTCCCTCGGCCGTGAACAACTGGCTTCCGATCTTGAAGCCGCCAACGGCGCCCCGCAGCGTATCCGCTATGGCGAGTGCCGCGGCCGCCGACGGGAAATCCAGCGCGATCAATATGGGATTCGTGCCGCCTGCGTTCATCCTCGTTCCACCCGTCCCACCAGATCGGCCACGCGCGCGATGCCGTGCCGGTCGAGATATTCATTGATGCCGTCGATCATTCCCGCCCACAACAGCGGATAGACAAAGTTGGCCGTGCCCACCTGCACCGCGTTGGCGCCGGCAATGATGAACTCCAGGGCATCGGTCACCGTCGCAATGCCGCCCATCCCGATGATGGGGATCTTCACCACCTGCCGGCACTCATACACCATGCGAACAGCGATCGGTCGAATGGCCGGGCCCGACAATCCGCCCATGACGTTCGTGAGTTTCGGTTTGCGCGTCTCGACATCGATGGCCATCGCCAGAAATGTGTTCACCAGTGAAATGGCGTCGGCGCCGGCTTCTTCGGACGCCCGCGCGAAAGACGCCGGGTCAGTGACGTTCGGCGTCAGCTTGGGGATCAGCGGCAGCGACGTGACTTTCCGCACCGCGCTTACCACGTCGTGCGTGCCCGTCAGGCTGCAGCCAAACTGGATGCCGCCCTCTTTGATGTTCGGGCAGGAAATGTTCAGCTCCAGCGCGTCCACACCCTCGGCATCCGACAGGACGCGCGCCACTTCGCAGTACTCGTC
>JBKJJZ010000463.1:0-4305 GCA_046597705.1 Vicinamibacterales bacterium
GTGGCGAGGTCGTAGAAACTGCCGAAGACGTCGCCGAAGTCCCGATGGGCGAGGTACGCGAGCGCACGCCCGTTCGCCTCTCCGCCGATGGCCAGCGCTTCGGGCGGAATCAGCATCGTGGTCACGATGGAACTGCCGACCAGCAGAACGCTCATGATGAGCGCCGCCCAGGTCAGCAGCTTGCGGGTATTGCGCACACGCGATGCGAGCACGGCCGCAGGCGTCTCGCCGTCCCCCTTGACCAGGGGCATGATCGCGACGCCGGTCTCAAAACCAGACAAGCCGAGCGCCAGCTTTGGAAAGAGCACGACGGCCATGACCAGCATCATCCACGGATTCGGGTACTGGGCCCCGAGCACGGCACGCCAGCTATCGAATGCGGTTGGATGCCCGAGGAGGGCCCGGAGTTCATAGCCCACCACGATCACGTTGACGGCGATGTAGACGAAGACCAGCACCACGGCCACCCAGATGGCTTCCTTGAAGCCCTTGAGGAAGATGGCGCCCAGCGCGGCCAATAGGGCAAGGGTCAGCCCAACCGGATGGTGCATCCATTGGGGGACAAAGGGATTCTCGATGATGTGGGCCGTAGCATCGGCGGCCGACAACGTGATGGTGATGATGAAACTGGTGGCCGCGAACCCGAGCAGGACCAGCACCACGCCCTTGCCGCGCCACCGGGGCAGCCGTTCTTCGAGTACTGACAGGCTGCCCTGGCCGTTCGGGCTGAGTGCGGCAATGCGACGGTAGACAGGCAGCGCGCCGAACACCGTCAGCAGCACAAGCACCAACGTGGCCAGTGGCGCCAGCGCGCCGGCCGCCACGAACGCGATTGAGGGTTGGTATCCCAGCGTGGAGAAGTAGTCCACGCCGGTCAGGCACATGACCTTCCACCACGAGGCGGAATGTGGCCGGGACGGAGTCTCGGACTTCTCCGCCAGTTCTTTCAACAACCAGTGCCGCAGTCCGGTGGTTGGCTGCTCAGGAACAGTCACAAACCGCGAGCGTAGCACAGGATGCGCGGCAGCAGCCGCACCGGACGGTACTAGGACTTCGGCATGGTCCAGAAGTAGACCGTGCGTCCGTCCACGTCGACCGTCCTCTCCGGCGCCCAGTCACCCATCGGGAAACTGTTGGAGACGATGCGCGTGCCGGGTTTGAGCTCGCTGCGGAGTTTGGGAAGCAGTCTCACGTTCAGTGAAGGCAGCAGGTAGAGCGTGACCACGGTGGCCTCGCTCAGGTCTGTGCTCTTCGCAAAGATGTCCGTGTGCAGGAACTTGACGCGATCTGTGACGCCCGCGGCCATAGCGTTCTCGTTGGACTCTTTGATCCGCTTCGGGGCAATGTCAATGCCCACGCCGCGCGCGCCGAACATTCTGGCCGCGGTAATGACGATGCGGCCATCGCCACACCCAAGGTCGTACACCACGTCGTCCTTGGTGACCTTGGCCAGCTTCAGCATGGCGTCCACCACGGACTGCGGGGTTGGAATGAAAATCACATCGGGGTCGCGCAGCACCGCCTGGGATTGCGCGGCCGGAGCGATTTGCGTGAGACCCACTGCGACGAGGGACGCCACGAGCACGATTAGTTTGCGCAGCATGAATAATCTCCCTGCTGGCCATTATACGGAAGTTGACTGAGGCTGCGCTCGACCACGATCAGCGTGGCGTCATCCTGAGCGGGGCCGTTGGTCCAGGCAAGCACCGCTGCGTGCAGCGCATCAGCCAGCAGCTCGGCGTTGCCGGCCGGTGTACTCGCGGTCAATTGCGCCAGGCGCTCCTCGCCGTATTCCTCGTCCGCCTCCGAGCGCGCCTCGGACATGCCGTCGGTGAAACAGACCAGGCGATCTCCGGGGCCGAATGTCGTCGTGCCGGTGGTGTAGGTCCAGTCGCTGGACACGCCGAGCACCAAGCCGGTCGTGGTCAGTTGATCGATCGACCCGTCGGTGCGCACGACGAATGGCGGGTTGTGCCCGGCATTGGCGTACGACACCTGTCCGAGCTCGAGATCGATCAGGGCATAGCAGAAGGTGACGAATTTTCCTGAGGCGATATTGCGGCAGAGCAGCCGGTTGACCGAACTGCAGACCTCATGCGGTTCGGCGGCAGGAGTGGCAAACGCGCGAACCGCGGCCTGCAGGTTTGACATCAGCAGGGCCGCGGGCAATCCCTTTCCGACGACGTCGGCAATCGACAGCGCCACGCGCGTGTCACTGAATCGCAGCACGTCATAGCAGTCACCGCCAATGCTGGCCGCCGGCGTCCATCTCGCCGCGATTTGACAGCCCTGCAAGGTGGGCATGGACGCGGGGAGCAGCGCCCGCTGAATCTGCCGGGCTTCCTCGTAGTCACGTGAGAATCGCGCGTCGCGCCGCCGTGCCGCCTGGCCATCCGCCACTTCACGCGCCACGACCTCCACCAGGACGGTGTTGTCCCAGGGTTTCTGGACAAAGCTGCGGGCACCCCGGCGCATGGCCTCGACCGCGGTCTCGATGGAACCCCAGCCTGTCATCACCACGACCGGCAACGCCGCGTCCTTCGCACGCACCCGCTCCAGCAGGTCCAGTCCCTCGCGGCCCGAGGTGGTGTCCCGCGTGTAGTTCAAATCCATGAGCAGGAGGTCGTAGGTGCGTTGGGACATGCGATCGACGACGTCACCGACGGAATTGACCAGATCCACTTCGAAGCCCGCGTCCACCAGCAGGAGGCGCAAGGCCTGCAGGATGTCCGGCTGGTCATCCGCGACGAGGATTCGCGTGTTCACGCGCAGGCTCACTTCAAGGCTCATGCCAGCGAAAAACGTTGGCACGTCTTTTCCTTCTACTGAGGGCGTTGAGGGCCGCAGCCAGTAACGAACAGGCCATAATCCCGATTGTGGGACGGAACGAAACTGGAATCGGTAATCTGTCGAGTAGGCAAATTAGGTAGCGCGTCCCTTCAGGGGCGCCGGGCGAACGAATGGAATCCGAATGACGCAAGGCCGTGTTTTGGTGGCGGACGACCAGTCCGACGTGCTCAATGCCCTGAAGCTCCTGCTTGGGGGCGAGGGGTATGACGTCACTACTGCGTCTTCGCCCCGGGATCTGGTCGCCTCGCTCGAAGGCGCCGATTTTGACGTGGCTCTCATCGACCTCAACTACACCCGCGATACCACGTCCGGGCAGGAGGGGTTCGCCCTGCTCGAACGGATGAAGGCGATTGATCCCACGCTGCCGGTGTTGGTGATGACCGGGTGGAGCAGCGTGACCGGCGCGGTGGAAGCGATGCGGCGTGGCGCGCGCGACTACATCGAGAAGCCGTGGGATGACGAGAAGCTGCTGGTTGCCGTCCAGACCCAATTGGAACTGCGGCGTGCGCTGCGGCGAAGCCGGCGTCTGCAGGAGGAAAACGAACGCCTGCATCGGCGCGACTTGCCGACGTTCATCGCGCAGGCGCCAGCGATGCGGGCCGTGCGCGACACGATCGAGCGCGTGGCGCCGTCCGACGCCGGCGTGCTGATTACTGGCGAGCATGGCACGGGCAAAGAGGTGGTGGCCAGCCTCCTGCACCGTCTCTCACACCGTTCGACGAAGCCGCTGGTGACGATGAACGCAGGAGGGCTGTCCGAGGGGGTGGCGGAGAGCGAGTTGTTCGGCCACGTGAAGGGCGCGTTCACCGATGCGCGGACTGATCGGATCGGCTGCTTTGAACTCGCTGATGAAGGCACCCTGTTTCTGGACGAGATTGCGAACATGCCGTCGCGCCTGCAGCCGAAGCTGTTGCGTGTGCTGCAGACCGGGGAAGTGCAGAAGGTGGGGTCGTCGCGGGTCATCTTCGTCAACGTCCGCGTGATTTCGGCGACGAATGCCGATCTGCCGGCAGAGATCGCCGCGGGCCGTTTTCGCGAAGACCTGTTGTACCGGTTGAACACAGTGGTGATTCACCTTCCGCCGCTGCGTGAGCGGCGCGAAGACATCGTGCCGCTGGCCGAGCACTATCTCGAGCGATACGCCTCCCGCTACAAGCGAGCGTTCGAGGGCTTCGATCGGTCGGCGCGGCAGGCACTGGAAACCCACCTCTGGCCGGGCAACGTGCGCGAGCTGGGCCATGCCATCGAGCGCGCGGTGTTGATGGCGACATCGGGCGCCATCACGGCCCAGGACCTTGGCGTGCAGGGCACGGCGGCGGCACCGATTTCCGGCGACGACATGACGCTTGAGCAGTCCGAGAAGCTGTTCATTCAGAAGGTCCTGGCGAAACACGCCGATACAGCGCGCTTCGACTGACCCCGAGTTGTTCGGCGGCCTTGCGCACGTCCCCGGCG
>JBKJJZ010000035.1:0-12053 GCA_046597705.1 Vicinamibacterales bacterium
CGACGGCCGGCGCCAGCGGGTGCTGCGTACGGCGTCTCGTCTGGATGGCTACCCGACGCGCATCGTGCTGCAGCAGCGCGACATACAGGAGTGCATATTGCGGCTGCGCCATGCGCAGGCCACCCGAATCGCACGCGCCCGCCACGCGTTCGAGCGGCTGCGGCGGCGCCTCGAAGCCCGCGATGTCAGGCGAGTGACTGCCGACTGGCACCTGCGTTTGGCGAAAGTAGACGGCCGCCTGGGACAGACCGCGCGTGCCGGCGTGCAGCAGGCGTCCGCGCGGGCACGCGAACTGGCCGCGCGCCTGCACGCGCTCAGCCCGCTTGCCGTTCTTGGTCGCGGATATGCGGTGTGCTGGGACGACACGCGCACGAGTATCATTCGATCGGCCGCAAGCGTGAGCCCCGGTGAGGCGGTTCGCGTCACCGTCGCGGACGGCGAACTGCGCTGCACGGTCACAGGACGGACAGACTCATGAGCACTGCCATCAAAGACTTCGAATCCGCCATCGCGGAACTTGAGACGCTGGTGAAACAGCTCGAGGACGGCGACTTGCCCCTCGACACGTCACTGAAACTGTTCGAGCGCGGCGTTGAACTGTCGCGGTACTGCCACGACCAGCTCGGCGCAGCCCAGAAACGTATCGAACTGCTGACCGAACGCGGCGACCTGAAAGACGGCAGCGGACTGCTTTCGACCGACGACGCGGCGGGTTGATGGTGAGCACCACCCAGGATCTCGCGGCCTATCTCACGGAACTGCGCGCAACCGTGGATACGGCCCTGCGCCACGCGCTGCCCGAAGGCGCGGCTCCCACGCTGCTGATCGATGCCATGCAACACGGGCTGATGGGCGGCGGCAAGCGCCTGCGACCGTGCCTCACGCTGATGACCGCGGAAGCTGTGGCTCCCCTGGCTGGCGTCACCACGCCACGGGCGCGGCTGCTGGCTCTTCCCAGCGCGTGCGCGGTGGAGATGATTCACTGTTACTCGCTCGTGCACGACGACTTGCCCGCGATGGACAACGATGCGCTGCGGCGCGGACACCCCACCACACACGTCGTGTACGGCGATGGCCTCGCGATCCTCGCCGGCGACGGCCTGCTGACCGAAGCGTTTGGCGTGATCGCCGAATCTCCATCTCCAGTCTCGCCTCCGGGTGCGCCCGAGGCCCCGGCCGAACGGCGGCTGCGAGTGATGAGTGTGCTGGCCACGGCAGCCGGCGCGATTGGCATGGTCGGAGGACAAGCCGTCGATCTGCGTGCCGCCGGACGCGTGCCGTCACACCCGCCCCAACCGATGGGCGAGCGCGAACTCCGCGACATGCACGCGCGCAAGACCGGCGCGCTGTTCCGCGCCGCCGCGGTCTCTGGCGCGCTGATCGTCGGCGTCGAAGACGCCCTTGTCGCGGCCGTGGACTTTTACGCCCAGGAAGTGGGCCTCGCATTCCAGATCATCGATGACGTGCTGGACGTCGAGGGCTCCGCGGTGGGCCTGGGCAAAACCGCCGGCAAGGATGCGGCCGCCGGCAAACCCACCTATCCCGCGCTCTATGGGGTGGAAGAGTCGCGGCGGCTGGCCACCGATTGTGTCTCGCGCGCGAAAGACACGTTGAAGGCCGCCGGGCTCGACGGTCGGCTGACCGAACTGGCCGACTGGAGCCTCACACGAACGACGTGAAGGCCGGGCACACGTGAAGATCCGCCTGGATCAATTGCTGGTCGATCGCGGCCTCGCCCCCTCGCGCGAACGGGCGCGCGCGCTCATCCTCGCCGGCGACGTCAACGTGGACGGCCAGCCCGCCACCAAGGCCGGCACCGCCACGTCCGACACTTCAGTCGTCACGCTCCGCACCCCTGATCACCCCTGGGTCAGCCGCGGCGGACTCAAGCTCGTCCGCGCACTCGAGATATTTGCGATCGATCCCGCGGGCATGATCGCTTTGGACATCGGCGCCTCAACTGGCGGCTTCACGGATGTGCTCCTCCAGCGCGGCGCCACACGCGTGGTCGCCCTTGATGTGGGCCACAACCAGTTGGACTGGAAGATCCGGACCGACGCGCGTGTGCAGGTCATCGAAGGCGCCAATGCCCGCTACCTGAAGGCGGAAGACCTGCCCGCAGACGCGCGGCAATTCGCACTGGTGACGATTGACGTGTCGTTTATTTCACTGCGCCACATCCTGCCGGTCGTTCCTCCGCTGCTCGCGCTGGGCGGCCACGTCATCGCGCTCGTCAAGCCGCAGTTTGAGGCGGGCAAATCGGACGTGGGCAAAGGCGGTATTGTGCGCGACGAACGCATCCACGCCCGTGTGGTGGACGAAGTCATCGAAGCCGCGCGTCAGGTAGGATTGTTGCGATGCGGTCTCGAACCGTCGCCGATCACCGGCGCGGAGGGGAACCGCGAGTTTCTGCTGCACCTATGTCCTTCACCCGCTTCGGCCTGATCGCACGGCCGCACGCCTCGGCGCTTGCCGCCATGGTGGAAGCCGCCGACTGGCTGACCGCCCGTGGCGTGTCCGTCGTGGTCGCGCAGGTAGAAGCCGCAGCGGCGGGCACCGGCGCGCGCTGGCCGACCGCACCGCGTGAAGACATCGCGAAAGACGTGGATGTGGTGCTGGCGTTTGGCGGAGACGGCACTCTGCTGTCGGCCGCAAGCGCCGTAGTGCATTCCAATGCCGGGGTGCCGGTGCTGGGCGTACATCTGGGGCATCTGGGGTTCCTCACGGAAGTCCGCCGCGCCGAACTCACCGACGCGCTCGCGTCCATCCTCGACGGGCGGACGTGGACGGAAACGCGGCTGCTGCTTGAAGGACGCATTGTGCGCGGTGACACTGTGGCCGCCTCGCGCTTCGCGCTCAACGACATCGTCATCACGCGCGGGACGCTGTCGCGGATGCTCGAACTCGACGTCTCGGTCAACGGCGAGCATGTGAGCCACGTGCGCGCCGACGGGCTCATCGTCGCCACGGCGACCGGGTCCACGGCCTACAACCTGTCGGCGGGCGGGCCGGTGGTGCATCCGTCGGTAGACGCGATCATCCTGACGCCGATCGCGCCACACACGCTGACGAACCGGCCGATCGTGTTACCGGCCTCGGCCGAGATCGTGCTGCGGCCGCAACTGGAAGGCGCGCCCACCGACGTCGTGGCCACGTTCGACGGCCAGTTCGGCGCGCCGCTGCAGAGCGGCGACGCGGTGGTCATCCGCCGCGCCGACCGCGTGCTTCAGCTGCTGCGCACCACCACCCGCACGCACTTCGACATGCTTCGGGAAAAGCTCAATTGGAATCGGTAGGCGACTACCGTTGGCTGATGGCCGATTCCGGAAAAACCGTATCTGCCACTGCTGAACGTTTCGATTGTGTTCAGCGAGCGTGGTGGCAAAGGCGTGGGTGCCGTCGTTGCGGCTCACGAAGTAGAGATACGGCGCCTCGGCGGGCCGGACCGCGGCTTCAAGGGACGCGCGGCCGGGTGAGGCAATGGGCCCGGGCGGCAAGCCCGCATAGCGGTAGGTGTTGTACGGCGAATCCATCCGCAGGTTATCGCGCGTCAGATTGCCGTTCCACCTCCCGGCCAGCTGCAGGGCGTAAATGACAGTGGGGTCGCACTGCAGGCCCATGCCGATACGCAGCCGATTCTGATACACCGCCGAAACGATGGGCCGCTGCGGCGCGGCTGCGGTTTCCTTCTCCACCAAAGACGCGATCGTCACCACTTCGCGCGCGCTGAGGCCCCGAGCAGTTGCGGCCGCCCTCACGTCGGCATCAAACGCCCGCAGGAAGCCGGCGACCATCGCGTCGACAATGCCCTTGGCGCCGGCAGACCGAGGGAGTTGATACGTGTCGGGAAACAGGTAGCCTTCCAGTGACGCGGCTTCGGGATCGAGCGCGGAAATGCGCGAGGCGTCGCGCGCCTCACGCAGGAACTCTTCCTTCGTGCCGAGACCACCCTCGGCGAAGACATCGGCCATCTCCCAGATCGTCAACCCCTCCCGAAATGTCACGGCTCTGGTATAGACGTCGCCCCGCGCGAGGCGATCAACGACTTCACCTGGCGTGGCGGCATCGGCGAAACGGTACTCACCAGCCTGCAGCCGCTTGTCTCTGCACGAGTCGATCGACAGGGTCGCCTGGCGTCGCGGCGCCGGCAAGACAAGTCGCCACGTTCACTCGGACGTCGCCGCGCGGTCCGTCCGATGACCCCGAGGCACGATCGGGATCGCTCCGAGATGGCCGAAGCGATTCCTCGTTGAAGTCCTGGGAACTGTGGCAACTAAACGAGCACTTCCAGCATTGATCCCGAGTCGACAGGAGCGCAGCATCAACTAGCGTCAGTCCCAATGTCGAAGGAGAAGGAGCCATGATGACGAATAGACGAACGGTGCGAAAACTAGTCCTGTATTGCGCCCTGCTGCTTCTGGGTTTTGCGGGCACCGCCGAAGCGAGCGCAGGCTGCTGTCCGGCAGCCGTCTCAGCGTGTGACGGAGCGTGTGCACCCGGCGGGCAGTGGAGTTGCCAACTGGGGATGCAGTGGGTCGGTTGCTACTGCAACGGCGGCGGATTCGTATGGACGGATGTGCCCGCGAGTATCTGTGGTGGTTGACAGCCGCGGAACGGAGCGGACCTTGGTCCGCTCCGTTCCAGACGCGCTGTAACTAAGTGTTTGAGATGACGGCTACCGACAGGGAGAGAATAAATGGACGCTGTCAGAAAAGGGCGAATTGCGGGAGCGTTGGACCGGTTGGCAACACTGGCTGTGATTGCTGCGTCCGGCTTGGTGATATGGCGGTTTGCGAGCGATTCGTTTGTGTGGAGGTCGAGGACGGCGGCGCCAGCCGCCGCCATGAAGCTGCCGACCTCGCCGCTGTCATTAGATTCAGCAAAACTGCGTGGCAGCGCGACGGCTCCCGTTGTGCTCCTGCTGTTTTCTGAATTTGAGTGCCCCTTCTGCCGGAAACTGTTTCAAGACGTCCTGCCAACGATTGATAAGGAATACGTATCCACGGGTCGCGTTCTTCTGGCTTACAGACATTTGCCCCTGACCTCGATCCATGCGAACGCAATGTCAGCGGCCATCGCGTCCGAGTGTGCGCAGTCGCGTGGCCGCTTCTGGGTGCGCATTCCAGCCATCGTGATCAGTCCGTCCACACCATCGTGATCACGCATTCCAGGGCAACGTGATCGGAGCGAAGCGACGCTGAGCTGCGGGATAGGGTAACCGGTCTGTCTCCTTCAGTGATAGTGACGTGGTGCTCGGTCGGGTAGTGGTTTCGTTCTGTCCTCCTTCAAAGGGCCGCCAACAATGGGCGGTGGGGGCTGTGGGAAACCGCGTCGGCGCGGTTTTCCAAGGAGCGGTGGGCGCGTCTGCGCGTCCACGGGTCCGGCAGCGTCCACGGCCCCGCACGGGTTAGCCCTTCTCCTTGCGGCGTGAGGGGCCGGTGAGCGTGATCGCAAACGCGTTGTGGACGAGGCGATCCAGCACGGCATCGGCGATCGTGGGGTCGCCCAGATACGTGTGCCATTGATCGCGCGGGAGTTGACTCGTGATGATGGTGGAGCGGGTCGCGTCGCGGTCCTCCATCACTTCGAGCAGATCTTGGCGCTGGACGTCGGTCACGGTGGCCAGTCCCCAATCGTCGAGGATGAGCACGTCCATCCGGGCGAGCCGCGCCAGCAGCGCGGCATACGAGCCGTCGGCGCGCGCGAGCGCGAGTTCCTGAAAGAAGCGCGGCAAGCGTCGGTAGAGCGTGCGGTGGCCCTGGCGACAGGCGTGTTGCCCCAACGCGCAGGCCAGGTAGGTCTTGCCGACCCCGGTTGCGCCGGTGATCAGGACATTACGGTGTTCGGTGATCCACCGCCCCGTGGCGAGCTGGCGGATCAAGGGCCGATCGAGGGCCCGCCGTGGCGCGTAGTCGAGATCCTCCAGACACGCTTGGGCGACGCGTAGTTTCGCCTCCGTCAGCCGGCGGGCCAGCTTGCGATTGTCGCGCGACAGGTGCTCGGCGTCGACGAGCAGGCCGAGGCGCTCGTCAAAGCCGAGGGGCGTGAGGGCGGGGTCCTGCAGTTGCGTGCGATAGGCATCGGCCATCGCACCGAGGCGCAGCGCCCGCAGGCGGTCCAGGGTCGGTTCAGTCAGCATGGGCGGTCTCCTTTGAGGGGTGAGGCGTCGTAGTACGCGGGCCCGCGCACGTTGGCGTGCACCGGGCGGACGGGCGGCGGATCGGACGCCCCCTCCAGGGGCACCCGATCCAACCCGTGTTTCAGGATCGATTCGACGTGGCGATACGATCGCGCCCCGACGACCAGGGCGCGCGCGCACGCGGCGTCCAGCCGCACCGGGCCGTGCCGCTTCGCGAGCCGGAGGATCCCGAGGCACGAGCGATAGCCTTGCTCGGGATGCGGCCGGCTCTCGAGCAGCGCCTGGACCAGCGCCGACGTCTGCGATCCGATGGTGGCCCCCCAGGCGATCAAGCGCGAGGGACTCCACTCCAGATGCGCGCGATGCGCCTTCGGCATGTGGGCCGCGATCGTGGTGTGGTGCCCCGCCGCAAAGCTCCGCACATGCAGCCACACGCGCACGCCGCGCAACAGGATGTCGACCGTGGTCGCCGTCACGCGCACCTCCACGGCGGTCTGACTATAGGCGTACGGCACCGAGTAATAGTGACGGTCGATTTCCACGTGGTAGTCGATGTTGACGCGCGCGTGCCGCCAGTCGGCGTGCACGTACCGATTCGGCGGCAGCGGCTGCAACGCGGGCTGGTCAAAACGCTCGAAGAGGGCGCGACGGGACGCGCCGGCGTAACCCTTCATCGGCCGCGCATTCAGATCCGTCCGCAGGTCGGCGATGCGGCCATTCAAGGCGTCCAGCGTGAAGAAGATCTCGTCGCGCAGCCGAGCCAGAATCCAGCGCTCCGCCACTTGGACCGCGACCTCGACTTTCGCTTTGTCGCGGGGCTTGGCGGGCCGCGCCGGGACGATCGCCGTGCCGTAATGCCGCGCCCAGTCGGCATACGTGCGCTGCACCAGCGGCTCATACCGGCACGCATCGCTGACACCGGTCCGCAGCTGATCCGGCACGATGACCGCCGACACCCCGCCGAAAAACTCCACGGCGCGCGTATGGCTCGCGATGAAATCCGCGCTGCGCTGGGTGAGGGTCGCCTCGGCGAAGGTGTAGTTGGAGGCGCCCAACACCGCGACAAACAGTTCGACCGCGATCCGTGCCCCGGTCGCGGGATCCTGGAGCGCCGGCCGCTGCCCCGCGTAGTCGACAAACGTCTTCTCCCCCGCCCGGTGCACCTGGCGCATCGAGGTCCGTTGCTGCGCCAGCCAGCGCCGGTAGTGGCCGCAGAACGCGGAGTACCGGTACCCGTCGGGATGCACGGCCAGATACTCCAGGTGCAGCAGCTCGAGGGTCACGCCCGGCCGCCGCATCTCGGTGTGCATCCAGACGAGATCCGGCCCCGGCCGGACCACCGTCTGCGCCAGCGTCGGCCCATACAGCGTCCGCTCCAACTCGACATCGCTGAGCAGGCCGACCGCCTCCCACGTGAGGCCCGTCGCCCGCGCGCGCGTGACCACCGAGGCCACCGCGCCCGCACTGATCCCCAGACTCCGCGCCGTCTCCCGATGGCTGCGGTGGAGCGTCCATTTCAATCGTAAAACGTCCCGAATATGTCGCATAAGCAGTCGTTCCGTAGCCATCACACTCCTTGGGACGGTGGTCGCCCAAGAGGAAATGGTAGAACCCGATGCTCAGCGTCGCTCGGTGATCACGAGGCGTGGAATCCGTGATCACGACCCGTGGAACGGGTGATCACGATGCCGTGGAATGAGTGATCACGATGCCGTGGAACAGGTGATCACGATGGCGTGGCGCGCGCACTCTGGGACTTTCACGACGGGCTATTTGGTTCCTCAGAAACGTTGGGAAGCGGGGTAATCGCCCGCGCGTGGACCGATATCGGCTTCTCAGAGGGCGAGCTCGACAAATGTTCGAAGTCTGATGCGGCTCGGAAACCTGTCGATGCTGACATGCGCGAAGCGGAACGCCTAGGTGTCACAGGCACTCCCACGAGCTTTGTAGGAAGACGGGCGTCAGGAGGCGACGACGTGACTGTAGATGCGGCGCTCTCGGGCGCTCAGCCGATTGCCCGGTTTCGCGAAGTGCTCGACACTGCTTTAAAGCAAAAGTAGGCTCGAAGTCCGAGACCTAATTGCTTCTCAAGGCGACGGCCGGATCGATTCGAGAGGCCTTGGTGCCAGGTACCCACGCCGCACACCAGGAGATGGCCAACATCGCGCCCAGGACTGCGACCACAATCACAGGATCTATCGGAGAGACCTCAAACAACTGATGGTCCATCAACGTACCGATCCCAATGCCCGTCAATACGCCGATCACTCCCCCGATCACAGTCAGTCGGAGTGCCGCGTGGGTCACAGTCCAGCGGGCCTGTCTGGGACTGGCCCCAAGCGCGAGCTTGATGCCGATCTCGCGCGACTGGGCCCTCACGGCAAAGAGCAATCCGCTCGACAACCCGAGGATTGCCATCGGCACACAAAGGGCTGCGACCAGTATCAGCATCGCCGAGCGGCCGCGCCACGGAACAACGGTCGCGTCGACGTCTGCAGCCAGCAGGCGAATCTGATTTGATTTCAGAGGGCCAAATTTTTCTTGCACCAGGTTGCGAACGCCTGGTGACATGGTTTCGGCGTCGCCCACTGTGCGAACAACTGCTACCCGAGCTGCGGCACCGCGGTGTGCAAGCGGTTGGAATACCTGCGGCAAAGGAGCAACCCCAGGAGCGGAGTCCACCAGGTCCTTGACCACTCCAATTACGGTCCCGTTCATGTTGCTGCTGACGACCCTCCATCCAATCGGCCATCCTTGCGGAGCGATCCATCTGGCGAAGGTCTCGTTGATCACCATGACATCGCGCCTTCCCACGGCGGATGGCGCATCGAACGACTCCCCGACGAGGAGCGTTGCCCCAATGGCCTTCACGAAATCCTCGCTCACCGAGACAAGTACGACGGGGAGTGCTGGCACCACCGGGCGCGTACCCACCCAGGTGACATCAGTTCCGGCGGCATGGCGTCCGCTCGGGTCAGGTCGGCCAGGAATTGGGGTGTCACTGAGAGCTGCGACCGCCTCGACTCCAGGCAGAGCCCTCAAGGCCTCAGTCGACTCAACCGCGCGCTGTTTGTGGGACTCCAGCCACGCCTTCACCTGCTCCGCACCTTCCATTGTCGGCTGGTGGACAGATCCAGGTTCTCGCTTGATGGGGTATGGCGATAGCGGCAGGTCAACTACGAGGACCCGGTCGGCATCGAAGCCGTAGTCGAACGACAGCACTCGAAAGAGGCTGTGCACGGAGAGCCCCGCGACGTAGAGCAGCATCGTTGTCAACGCGATCTGAGCTACAAGTAAAGACCGCCGAGCTCTTGAAGCCGATTGACGCCCATCTCTGAGGCTTCCGGTCAGTAGGGCCACTGGTGACACTCGCCGGATGAGGTAGATCGGTGCGGTCGAAATCACCACGATGCCGAGCACAGTGACCGCACCCGCAAACGCCAGGGTCCTCGCGTCAGCTTGCAGGTACTGTCCGAATCGGACGCTTGTCGGCAACCAGGAAATCAGAAGCGCCGTCAGGCTCGGAATTCCCGGCCATGCCAACGCCATTCCACCGAGCGACAGCCACATCGCGTCGGCCGCAAATAGGCTCACTAGTTGCCTGGTGCTGGCGCCCATCGACGCGCGCACTGCCAACTCTTTCAGGCGATCCGCAGTTCTCGAAAGCATGAGCCCTGCCACCTGCACCCAGGCCATGAGGAGAAGTGCAGCGGTGGTGGCAAAAATCAGCACATACGTCACCGTGCCTGTCGGCCGAACGCTCTTCTCGAGAGACTGGACGTCGAGGGCGGGAAAGGCGTCTCGGAGCTGTTCGGGCGTGGCGCCCGCAATGAGCCGCCCGAACCCGATGAAGTCGGTGGCGTCGATTGTGTTCAACGGTGTCCAGACGTTCGTTTCACCAGGAAACTTCACACCCGCTTCCATGATTCCTACGACGGTGACCGGGCGCCCAGCGAGTTCTACCTGTCGTCCAATGACTCCCTCGTCGCCTCCAAACGCTTGCAGCCACAATGTATGGCCGATGACGACTGGAACAACGGTAGCCTCCGGGTTCGCCAACGACGGGCCTACATCACGCGAATCAATAGTGCGGCCCAGCTTCGGTCTGAACCCAAACATCTCGAAGAAGCCCGGGCTGACAGCCGTGCCCTGAACCTGCGCGGCGGCCGCCTCCAGTCGGTCGAAGTAGGTCGTCGGGTTGCTGATCGCTCGAGCCTCGAGCAGCGGCATCGACTGAAATCGCTCGCCCAGAGCCCTGCGATAGGACGCGTCTGTCAAGGCCAAGGCCAACCGTCGGAAGCGGCTTTCTTCTTTGGGAAGGGCGATCGAAACCAGCCTGCTCGAATGGGGAAACGGAAGTGGCCTGAGAAGAAGTCCGTCGGCGACTGAAAAAAGTGAGGCGCTGACGGCCGTCGACACGGCGAGGGGCAACAGGATCGCAACGGCCAGCAGCGGCCGCCTGACAAGTTCCCGCAACGACCGCCAAAGTTCCACGTGAGTTGGCATGAGAGGTTCCTCAAACTCAATTCAACAAACTGCGACCATAGTGCTACGGGCCGGCGGGACCGCGGTACCTCCTTGCTGTCACGCGATCAGCGGCAGATCACGTCGCCGAATCATACGCCCCCCCTGGTCAGGGTAAGGCACAAACTGCCCGTTTAGTTGCTGTACTCGGCACGCCGCAGGCGGAGCCGGTCACTGGAACTTCAATACTCAATCATGGAGAGCGCGATCTGCGCAATGCCTGAGCGCTTCGCGATGAACGTCTGCCGCTCGCAGTACCTCTCGAGCCGCTGCTCGCCCTCATCGATTCCCGCGTCCCTAAACATCAGGTGCAGTCTGCGAGGCTCAATCACGTCCAGTAAATCTTCCGGCCGTGATCCTGTGGTCGGCGCGAGTCGGACCGCACGAAACATGCGGCAGAAACGATTGAACGAACGGTCACGTACCCCGGCAGAATGGCACCATGCCCTCAGGGTTCCGTAACCGACGCCAGCAGCGGCGGCGAGCGCTCTTAAGCTGCGCCAATCGGTAGGGTGGAGACTCGTGGCGACCACCACGCGCGCAAGACGCTCAGAGGCTGGGCGATAGGGCTCGAACGCCACATTCGACCGGAGCGCCAGGGCCGTTCGAACGGCCGCGATCAGGGCCTCACCCCGGAACGGCCGGCACTCACACACGTCCGCGCCCAGCCGCCCCGCCGCGAAGGCCAATCGCGTGTCACCGAGTTCCGTCAGCACCAGGACGGGCGTCGCAATGCCGGCGCGACGCAGCTCGTTGAGGGTGGCGAGTGCGCCTGGTGCCGGGTGTCGAACACTCAAGATGATGAGATCGAGTGTCGATTGGCGTACGGAGGACACACAGGCCGCAACACCGGTGACACCCTGAATGTCATACCCCACGCGGCGCAGTACCTCTCGATCACCAGCCGACGCAGTCCAGTCATCGTCAACCCACAATATCTTCTGGGCTTCGTCGCTCCGCCTGGCTGATGGGTCAAGGTGCCGTGCCGTGCCGTGCCGTGCCGTGCCGTGCCTAAGAGTAGAGCCCATTCGCCATTCCTCAAAGTGGATGTGAAGGACCGTCGGGTCTGAACCAGTTGGGTTGTAGAGGCGCATTCCGTACTTTGCAATTGTCACACCAAGATGCACCCCACGTGTTCGCGGGATCGACGAGTTCATGGCTCCCTTAGCGCACGCGAAACCTGGTACCTCGATTACGTTCATGCGCGTAATTTGGTAGTCGATTTGGGCCTTCCAACGGACTGGCGGTCTGCGATTTCAGGCTACAAGTCGCGGGCTCAGCGTGGCCGATTCCGGAAAAACCGCACCTGCCACTGCTGAACGTTTCGATTGTGTTCAGCGAGCGTGGTGGCGAAGGCGTGGGTGCCGTCGTTGCGGCTCACGAAGTAGAG
>JBKJJZ010000250.1:0-10121 GCA_046597705.1 Vicinamibacterales bacterium
CAACGACACGTCGGCGAGCACATGGCTGTGGACGTCGCTCAGCCGGCGTTCACCGCTTCCGTCGATAGCCGCCACGAACACGTCTGACGGTCGATCGAATTCGCCCACGGTGTAGACGATGCGCGTGAAGGCCCGATCGAAATCCACGCCGTTGATTCGCCGATCGCCCCTGGTGATCTGCTCGACTGGACCGCCCGCCGCGGCCACGCGGAACAGGTGTGTGGCGCCGCCGATCTCGGCAGTGAAGTAGAGGTGCCGGCTGTCAGGCGACCAGCGCGGGGTGCCGGGGTCGAAGTCCCAGCCGGCCGTCAGGTTCCTCGGTGTCCCGAGGCCGGCGGGCTGCACGTAGAGGTCCTGCGGTCCGCCGTGATTCAACTTCTTATCGACGATGAGTTGAGTGCTGAACGCCCGTTCGTACGCCATGAGACGGCCGTCGGGCGAGAAGCTGACGCCCGTGTAGTTGTGTCCATCGCTGGTGAGGCGGGTGACGCGGCCCTCGAGCGTCACGCGGTACAGATCCGTGGCGCCGTACGCCTTCTCGTCGCGCGCCGCCTGCTCGTTCAGCGTGAACTGCAGCGCGCTGCCATCGGGAACCCATTGCAGGCCGCCAATTCCTGTCACACCCAGAGCGGTGAGTCTGCGGGCTTCCCCTCCCGTGGCAGGACGGACGATGACCTCGGTGGCGGGACGGGCGCGCCGATCCGCCAGCGGAAACCGCTGGCCGTCCTGACGAAAGGGATACCAGTCAAACGCGTCGCCCTTGAACCGCTCTTCGTGCCGGCGTTCGAAATCCGAGAGCGCCGGCGCCGGCAGCGCAGGCGCGGCCACATCCTGGACGCGAGCGACCCACTGGCCGTCAGGACTCTTGACTCCAACCGGTCCATCGGCCGTAACGGTCTCGCTCCCCGCCGGCCCGTCAAGACGAGCGGGATCGACGATCCACGTCGCGCTCTTGACAGTCACGCGCAGGCGGTTGTCGTCGCCCCAGCGCGGGCTGCCAGTGTTCTCCCCTTGTATCTGCACTCGCGCCGGCGCGCGGCTACCGTCGGTTGAGACGACAAACGTCTCTGTGATCGACCCATTGGTGGCTTCGACAGGCAACGACACGGCGAAGGCCACCCACCGGCCGTCGGGCGAGATGCGGGGCGCCCCGACGGATTTCATCAAGTAGTAGTCTTCGACCGACAGCGGCCGCGCCGCGTCAGAACGCACGGTTGACTGAGCGAACAGATCGATTCCCCACCAGGCGCACACGATCAGTGCCGGGAGCAACAGTCGACGCATAGGGATCCTCCGGTTCGCGAATCATACATGGGATATGGCGCTCGTCGATCGCGGCCTTCAGTCCACGATCGCCCGCATCAGCGCGATGTCTTTCGCAAGCGAGAAGATCGTGCCAGCCTGGTCTGGGATAGATTCTCCCCATGACATTAGCGTCCGGCACGCGTCTTGGCCACTATGAGATCCTCCATGCGTTAGGCGCAGGTGGGATGGGCGAGGTCTATCGGGCGCGCGACACGCGCCTTGGACGTGACGTCGCTCTCAAGGTGTTGCCCGAAGGCGTCGCCGGCGACGCCCGCCGCCTCGCACGATTCGAGCACGAGGCCCGCACCGTGGCTGCGCTCAACCATCCCAGCATCGTGACGCTCTTTTCCGTGGAAGACGACGCCGGTCTGCGCTTTCTGACGATGGAACTGGTGGAAGGCCAGGCACTGGATCGACAGGTGACACCGGGTGGACTGCCGGTGGCGCGTGTCGTGGAGCTGGGTCTCGCGATTGCGAATGCACTGACGGCGGCGCATGAGAAAGGTGTGGTGCATCGCGACCTCAAGCCCGGCAACGTCATGCTCACGCGTGACGGACGTGTGAAGGTGCTGGACTTCGGCCTGGCCAAGCTCGAGGGACCACAGTCGGGAGGAGGCGCGTCGCAGGACGCCACGGTGACTGCGGCGTTTTCGATGGCCGGTCAAGTTGTAGGAACCGTGCCTTACATGTCGCCGGAGCAAGTGCGGGGCGAGGCCGTTGACAGCCGCACCGATCTGTTCGCACTGGGTGTGTTGCTCTACGAGTTGACGACCGGCCGGCGCCCGTTCGAGGGATCGACGCTGGGCGTGATCTCGACCGCTATCCTTCGCGATGAGCCCGCGTCGATCTCGAGCGCCCGCACTGACGCGCCTGCCGACCTGGCGCGCATCATCGCGCGGTGCCTGGAGAAGGATCCGCGCGCGCGTTTTCAGACCGCGCTTGATGTGGCCAACGAACTGCGAAGCATGGGTCAGACACAGGCGAGCGGCGCCATCATGAAGGCGCCCCCGACGCCGTCCACTCCCCTGCTCGGTCGCGAAGAGACCTTGGCGGCCGCCATAGAGCGGATCCATAGCGGAGCGCGAGTCCTGACGATTTCCGGATACGGCGGAACCGGCAAGACGCGGTTCTCGATCGAACTCTTCCGCCGGCTCGCACCCGAATACGCAGGAGGCGCGGCATTCGTGTCGCTCGCTTCGGTGACGACGGCCTCAGAGGTGTTGCCCGCGGTGGCCACCACCCTGGATATCTTCGAAGCCCACGGCCGATCGGCGCTCGATGGGTTGTGCACCGTCATTGGAGATCGCCGCGTACTGCTGGTGCTCGACAATCTCGAGCAGGTGCTGGACGCGGCGGGCGAGATCGCCGCGCTGGTTTCGGGCTGCCCGGCCCTCCAGGTGATCGCCACCAGTCGCGCGCCGCTCAAGATCGGAGCGGAGTCTGAGTTCAGCTTGCCGCCGCTCGAACTGCCCGGCGCGGAGGCCTCGTCGCTCGATGCCATCGGTGGGTGTCCGGCTGTCGCGCTTTTCGTGCAACGTGCGGAAAAGGTAAAGGCGGGTTTCGCGCTCACTGCGGCCAATTCGGGGTCGGTCGTTGCGATCTGCCGGCGCCTGGATGGTTTGCCGCTCGCGCTCGAACTGGCAGCTGCGCGCGTACGCATTCTTGATCCCGCCGCTCTCCTGCTGCGTCTCGATCACGCCCTGGATCTGCTGACATCGGGCGACCGCGATCTCCCGCTTCGCCAGCGCACCCTGCGCACCACGATCAGTTGGAGTTATTCGCTGCTCGACGCCCTTGAGCAGCGGCTGCTTCGACGCACCTCGGGCTTTCACGAAGGCTGGACGCTGGATGCGATGGAACAGGTCTGCTACGACTCCGCCGAGCGGCATCGCGCGCTGGATGAACTGGATTCGCTTGTCGAAAAAGGCCTGGTGCGTGTGATGGATTCGGGTGCGCGCTATTCCCTGCTCGAGACCATCCGCGCCTTTGCCGCTGAGCAACTCCATGCCACCGGTGAAGTGGAGGCAGTGCGTCACGCGCACGCCTGGCATTTCCTGAACTTCGCGGCGCAGGTCGGCACGGACATTCATGGCACGGCCCAACTCGATGCGGTGACGCGGGGCCGCCGCGACAACGCCAACATGATGGCGGCGGTTCAGTGGCTGGTGGCCTGCGCGCGGCTGGGCGACCACGCGTCGCTCGAGAACGGGCTGCTGATGTGCGGCCACCTCGACTGGTTCTGGCACATTGGCGGACAGCATCATGCCGCGCGGGGATTCCTGGACGCACTGCTTCCGCTGGCCAGGGATGCGTCGCCCAGTCGCGGGCGCGCCGTCGCGCAGCTTGCGGCAGGCATGGTCTCAACCGTCACGGGCGAGTGGGAGCGATCGCTGGGCGAATGGGCCGGCGGCTATGCCGATGGCACGGCGATTGGCGACGCGGCTGCGGCGGCCGAAGGTACCATGGGCATGGGCTACTGTCACTTGAGTTCAGGGCGCATGGCTGAGGCGGGCGTCGCGCTCGACGAAGCGATCGAGCTCAGCGCAGGTGGCGTGAGCGACTTCATTCACGCGATCACGATGACCATCAAGGGCATGCTGCTCTTCGCGACCGGAGACGTCGACGCAGGGATTGCGATGGTGGAAAAGGGACGACGGATTCAGGAGCGGCTGGGCGATTGTGAAGGCGGCGGAATGGGTCTGAGCTTCCTGGCCCAGATGCATTTCGCCAAGGGCGACCACGCGAAATCGCTGGCGCTCTATCGCGACGCGCTCACCTCACTGGGCGCGGTGGGCGATCAGCCCGAGGTGGCGCGCGTCCATTGCGAGATGGGCTGGACGGCCCTGGCGTCCGGTGATGCGCGCGGGGCCCAGCGTTCGTTCGTGCACGCCGTGAACACCTACGAAGGGGTTGGCAGCCCTCGCGGCACAGGCCTCGCGCTGCTCGGACTGGCCGCGGTCGCAGCGGCCGAGGGCCGTTCCGAACAAGCGGTGGCGATCGCGGCCGCGGCGCAGGCACTCTCCCACCGCGCCGGCATCGTCGTCGATCACCCGATGGACCCGGGACTCGCGAGCCGGATCGAGGCGCTCAAAGCGTCGATTCCGAAAGGGACGCTCGACGGACTCGTGGCCAGCGCGAGTACGCTGTCGCCGGCAGCCGTGCTCGCAATGCTGAGCACTTGACGCGCCTCGCACGATCTACTGTGAGCCGGCAACGCTACTCGTACCGCAGGGCTTCGACCGGATCCAGCAACGACGCGCGGCGCGCGGGCCAGTAGCCCGCCACGACCCCTACGACCACAGCAGAGGTCACGCCGGAAGCCACAGCCCAGAATGGCGGCAGCGCGGGAAATGCGGGGGCCACCGCGGCCGCCAGGGCGCCCAGCGCGAGCGCGATAAGGACGCCGGCCGTGCCACCCAGGCCGGCAAGCACGGCAGACTCGATCAGGAACTGCAGGCGCACGTCCTGCCGCCGTGCGCCGATCGCCAGCCGCAGCCCGATCTCGCGGGTGCGCTCGGTCACGCTGATGACCATGACGTTGGCGATCCCGATGCCGCCTATCAGCAGCGACACCGCCGCAAGACCAATCGTCGCCAGGAAGATCTGCGCGCCGATTCGATCGAACTGCGCGATGATCTGGTCGGCACTTGAGAGATTGAAGTCACTCGGAGCGCCTTCCGGCACGCCACGAATCAGACGCAGGATGGTTTCAGTTTCGGCCCGCGCCGTTTCGCGCAGTCCGGTGGTCGCGCGAACGTAGATCACGGTCTGCTCGGCATCAGGAAACCGCCTGAACGCGGTCCCGATCGGCACGGAGACAACGTTGTCGTTACGATTCTCACCGAAGAACGTCCCCTTGCGGGGAGCCAGCACCCCCACCACAAAATAACGATCTCCACCGAGCAGGAATGACTGTCCGACAGGCTCGGCGGCCCCGAACAGTGCCCTGGCGATGTTGGCACCAAGCACAGCGACGGAGGCCGCCACACGGCTCTCGGTCTCGGTGAACGGCCGGCCCGACCCGAACGGGGTGTCCGTGACGTCGAAGAAGTTTGGTGAGGTCCCCTCGATGAGTACCGTGTCTGACTCATTGCCGCCCGCCCGCGCCGTAATCACACGCGTCGCGGTGGCGGCCGGCACCAGCAACTGCACGCCCACGTCTCGAACCGACGGCGCCAGTCGCGCGATCGTCTCCGCATCGGCCGGGCGCAGGGTGCGGCGCGAGGCGTCAGCGTCGGAGGCCGGTGTGTACGGGTCACCGTTGCGATGAAAGGCGAAGATATTGTCGGTGCCCAGTTCCCGGAACAACTGCGCCACCGAGTTCCGCAGTCCCACGAGCGTCGACGACACCAGGACGACGGTGACGATGCCGATGACCAGCCCGATGATCGCCAGGACCGACCGCGCAGTCTGGGTGCGGATCGACTCGACAGCAAGCGTCGCGGCCTCGGTCAACGCCGACTGCCACCGATCCCGACGGCCCGGCGTGCCAGTTGACGCAGAATCACTCGTCACGCATCGCCTCCACCACGGTCAGCCGCGTCGCCCGCCGTGCCGGATACCAGCCGGCCACCAGTCCACTGGCCGCCGACGCCAACAGACTCCAGCCAATCGTCGACACGCGCACATCCAGCGGCAACGCGAATGCGGACGCGATAGACGTCACCAGCACTCCCGCCGCGACGGTACCGACGACGCCTCCCACAATGGCCATCACCGCGGACTCGGCCACCACTTCCCTCATGATCTGGGCGCGCGGCGCGCCGAGCGCACGCCGCACACCGATCTCCCGCGTGCGCTGCGTGACCGACACCAGCACCGTGTTGGTCACGACGACAATGGCGGCGAGCAGGGCCATCAGGGAGATCGGTCCGGCGGCGACACCGATGCGCTGCGACAGGCTCGCCACGAATCCGCGCGCGGCATCCGGCGTCAGGATGTCGAAGGTATCCGCCGCGCCTGGCGCCAACTGGCGGCGTGCGCGCAACGATGCTCGCGCCCGATCCTCAGCGGTGGTCGCGCTTGAGGCGGGCGTGGCCTTCGCGAACACCGGCAGCGACCGGGGCGCGCCAAACGCACGCTCCCAGGCCAGAATCGGAATCCACACGGACCGGTCCAGCGACGTGCCGCTGGAACTGCCCAGCCTCATCTGGACGCCAATCACGGCGAACCGGCGACCGGCCACGCGCACGCCCTGCCCAATCGGATCGCTCGTGGGAAACAATGCATCGGCGACATCCGCACCGATCACGGCCACTGCCGCGCCTGTACGATCTTCGTCAGGTGACAGGAAGCGGCCCCGGTCGATTGCCAGGTCGCGCAGGTCGGCCAGGACGGAGGTCGTGCCTGAGACTGCGGCGGTCTCGTAGGTCCGTGGGCCGGCCGTGACCTCGGCCACCACCTGCACGCTCGGCGCGTACTGGACGAGGCCGTCTGCATGGCGCTCAAGAAAGCGCCAGTCCGAGCGACGAAGCGGTTGATTCCGTTGCAGCTGGTCCTGCAACTGCTGCCGTGAAATGCGCCCCGGGGAGGCGACCTGCGCTATCAGGAACGTGTCGGAACCGAAGGCGCGGGCCGTGGAGGTCTCCGCAAAGGACGCGACACCGTCGAGAGCCGACACGACAATCACCTGAGTGGCGACCGCGACCGCAATCGCGAGCGCACCCAGGGCGGCCCGGAGCCGATTTGTCGCCAGAGTACGCGTCGCCTGGCGAACAGATTCCTGATAGTCAAATAACGTGCGCGCCAACGGCCCTGCCACTGTGTGAGTATACGTGTGCATGCTTCGTCGCCTTGTCGTCGTACTCGTGGCGGTCGCGGTCCTTTCTGGCTGGTGGTGGTCCCGTCGTCAATCTGATGCGATCGATGTCGATGTGTTGGAAGTCGGCCGTGTCGACACGCTGCGCGCGTATGTCACCGCGTCTGGAGAAGTGGTGGCGACGCGTTATGCCGATCTCGGTTCCTCCGCTATGGGTCGGCTCGTCAGCCTCCGCGTGCGTGAAGGCGACCGCGTCACAGCGGGTCAGGTGCTGGCCCGGATTGATTCAGTGCAGGCGCAGAGCGCCGTCGCGTCAACGGCGGCGGCGCTGCAGGCCCTTGAGGCCGATGCGGCTGGCGGCGTGAATCAGGTACGCGCGGTTCAAGCTGATGTTGCCGTCGCTTCGTCGCGAAAAGTGGAGGCCGATCGCGCGCTGCGACGGGCGAAGGAGCTGACTTCGGCGGGGTTGCTGGCGCCGTCTGAGCTCGATGCCGCCGCGGCTGCCGCCGACACGGCGGCGGCCCAGGTCAACGCAGCCCGAGCCGCGCTGGCCCGAACGGAACAGGCCCAGGAGTCGGCCAGACAGCGGGTGGCGCAGGGTCGCGCCGAGCGCTCTCGCGTGGGCGATCAACTGGCCAAGACGGAAATCACGGCGCCCATCGCCGGCGTCGTCACGCGACTCAATGTCGAAGAAGGTGAAATGGTGGTGATGGGCGTGCAGAACCAGCCCGGTACGATTCTCATGACCATCTCCGACCTGAGCGCGCTCAATGCCGAAGTAAAAGTTGCCGAAGCGGATGTGCTGAGGCTTGTGACCGGCAACGAGGCGACGGTGACCCTCGACGCCCAGGCGGGCCGGACCTACAGCGGGCGTGTCGTGGAGATCGGCGCCAGCGCGCTGCCCCAGATCGGCGCGCAGGCGGCCGCGCGCGAATTCCGAGTGAGGGTACGGCTCGAAGGCGACGTGGCATCCCTGCGGCCAGGCCTGACGTGCGACACCGAAATCCTGGTCGCCGAACGCCGGGGTGTTCTGGCAGTCGCACTGCAGGCTGTTGTTCAGCGCGGTGGCAAGAGCGGCGTATTCGTCGTCGATAGGGGTCGAGCCGTGTTCACTCCAGTCACGACTGGCATCATCGGCGGTCTGACGATTGAACTGGCCGGGGTCAACGAGGGCGCCATCATCGTCGCCGGGCCGTTTCAGGTGCTCAGGGACCTGACCGACGGCGCGGCAGTCCGGACGTCCACCTTCGCTGGTTCTTCTTCTTAACGTGAGAACAGGCGGTTCTTCACCACGTGCCAGAGGTCACGTCATCGTGCGCCAGGCACGGGGGCGCGGCAAAGCGTCGTGACGACCACGGCCGAACACGGCATGGCGCCATGACGCGTATAACTGTGCGGGCGACCAGCGTCGAAGTACATCGAATCACCTTCGTTGAGGAGGCTTTCGCTCGGGCGCTGGCGGCAGGCCGACCGCCGCAAGTCGACTGGCTGCATTGGCTGTACCTGCGCGGCAACCGAGCGATGAGTTGGCTGCTTGCAGAAGGCAAGAAGTCCCAAGACGCGACTAGTTGCATCGCCCCCGTCGTCGTTCCCATGACATCAGCCCTGCTGGAAGAATCGAGGGTGGCGACGACCGCAGACCACAAGCGCGTCTGATAGGCTGCGGTTCCTGCATGCACCTGACCAACGGCTCCCGACTGGGGCACTATGACATCGTCTCCCCCTTGGGCAAAGGCGGGATGGGCGAGGTGTATCTGGCCCAGGATACACGCCTGGATCGCCGCGTCGCGCTAAAGATCCTTCCGGCTGCCTCTGCCGAGGACGATGATCGGCTGACGCGTTTCGTTCGCGAGGCGAAGGCGGCGTCGGCGCTGAATCATCCGAACATCATCACGGTGTTCGACATCGGCAACGCCGCCGGCATGCATTTCATCGCCTACGAGTACGTGGACGGCACGACCTTGCGGGGATATGCCGAAAGCGCGGCTGCCAACCTCGCGTCGACGCTGGACATCGCGATTCAGATCGTGTCCGCCCTGGTCGAGGCCCATCGCGCGGGCATCGTGCACCGCGACCTCAAGCCCGACAACGTGATGGTTCGCGCCACCGGCATGGTCAAGCTGCTCGACTTCGGTATCGCCAGACTGGCCAGGCCCACGGCAGCAGACAACGACGTCACCATGGCCGGTCACGATCAGACGCAGGAAGGCCTGGTGATCGGCACGCCGCGGTTCATGTCGCCGGAGCAGGCGCGCGGCATCGCCGTGAACCACCAGACGGACATCTTCAGCTTCGGCGTCATGCTGCACGAGATGCTGTCGGGGGCGTCGCCGTTTGCCGCCGACACCGTCACCGACACCATCGTGGCGGTGTTGACCCGAGAGCCGCAGCGCTTGAGCGATGTGCCGCCGGCGCTCGCCGACATCGTCACCAAGGCGCTGCAGAAGAACCGCGCTCAGCGGTATCAGACCGCGATGGATCTGCTGCACGATCTGACGGGCGTCCGGCAGGCGCTCTACTCCGCGAACTGCGTCACGCAGAAGCCCCCCGCCGGGACGATCGCCTCCGTGGCGGTCCTGCCGTTCGCCAACATGAGCGCGGACGGAGACAACGAGTATTTCTGCGACGGCCTGGCCGAAGAACTGCTGAACGCGCTGGCCAAGATCGACTCGTTGAAGGTGGCGGCGCGCACCTCGGCATTTTCATTCAAGGGCAAGGGCGCCGACGTCGGCACCATCGGCAGAGCCCTGGGCGTCACCAGCATCCTGGAAGGCAGCATCAGACGCTCGGGCGCGCGCGTGCGCATCTCGGTGCAGCTCGTCAACGCCGCGGATGGCTACCAATTGTGGTCGGAACGGTACGACCGCGAGATGCGCGATATCTTCGACCTCCAGGACGAGATCACGCTGGCGGTGGTCGAGGCGCTGAAGGTGACGTTGTTCGGCGACCAGAAGGCGGCGGTGCTGAAGCGCTATACGGACAGCGCCGAGGCCTACCAGCTGTCCATCCGTGCGCTGTGTACTTGTAGGAGTGGTAGCGGCCTTTCAGGAACAGCTCG
>JBKJJZ010000354.1:0-6062 GCA_046597705.1 Vicinamibacterales bacterium
GGTCAGCCGCCCACGCATGCGCCGCCTCGTGAAAGGAGAGAGACGCGACCAGGATAATAAAGGCGGGGATGACGGCTTCGAGCGACAACGAAGCCGTCATCCCCGCCTTTATTATCCTGGTCGCGTCTCTCTCCTTTCACGAGGCGGCGCATGCGTGGGCGGCTGACCGTCTGGGTGATCCGACGGCCCGGCACCTCGGCCGGCTGACACTCAACCCGATGGCGCACATCGACTGGATCGGGACGGTGCTGTTTCCACTTGTTGGCATGCTGTCGGGATTGCCACTGATTGGATGGGCCAAGCCGGTGCCCGTCGATACCAGGAATCTTCGCGCGCCACGCCGTGATTTTGCGATCGTCGCCCTGGCCGGTCCAGTGAGCAATATCCTGCTTGCGGCCGTCGCGGCGGTGCTGCTCAAAGCTCAGGGCGGGCTGGTGCCGGGCGAAGGCCAGTCGATGCTCACGATCATGCTCTACACGGCCGTCGTGTTGAACATCCTGCTGGCCGTGTTCAACCTGCTGCCGGTGCCGCCCCTGGATGGCGGCAACGTGCTGGCCGGCATCGTGCCAGAATCAGTGGCGCGGATGATTGACCAGCTTCGTCCGTACGGGTTCTTCCTGCTGTACGCGCTTCTGTTGCTGGGCGTGCTTGATCTGTTCGTGCGGCCCATACAGCGATTCATCGGGTCCTGGCTCTTATGACATCTCGACAACGCGTTGTCTCCGGCATGCGGCCCACAGGCCGCCTCCACCTTGGCCACCTGGTCGGGGCGCTGGAGAACTGGGTGGCGCTCGAGCAGAAGTACGACTGCTATTACTTCGTCGCGGATTGGCATGCGCTGACCAGTCACTACGCGTCCACCGAGCAAATCACGGCTGATGCGCTCGACAACGCCGCTGACTGGATTGCCGCCGGCATCGACCCCGAGAAGAGCACGCTGTTCATCCAGTCGATGGTGCCGGAACACGCGGAGCTGTATCTGCTGCTGCAGATGGTCACGCCCATCTCGTGGCTGGAGCGGGTGCCGACGTATAAGGAACAGATCGAGCAGATGACCGAGAAGGACCTGTCGAACATCGGGTTCCTCGGTTACCCGTTGCTTCAGGCGGCTGACGTCATCATTTACAACGCGCACTTCGTGCCGGTTGGCGAGGACCAGGTGCCGCACCTGGAGCTGTCGCGCGAAGTCGTGCGCCGCTTCCATAACTTCTACGGTGAGGTCTTTGTTGAACCACAGCCGCTGCTCACACCAACGCCTCGCCTGCCCGGCCTCGACAATCGCAAGATGAGCAAGAGCTACGGCAACACCATCGACCTCTCGGATACCTCGGAAGACGTGGTCAAGAAGATCCGCCAGATGTAAACGGATCCGAAGCGCGTGCGCGCGGACATCCCGGGGACGGTTGAAGGCAATCCCGTGTTCATCTACCACGACACCTTCAATCGGGACCGCGAAGAAGTCGATGAGTTGAAGGCGCGGTATCGCGCCGGAACCGTGGGCGACGTCGAAGTCAAGGTGAAGCTGGCGGCGGCGGTCAACGCCCGGCTGGCACCGCTCCGGGAGCGGCGCGCCCAGGTGCTGGCGAAACCCGGTTACGTGCGCGAGGTGCTGATCGAAGGTTCACGCAAGGCCCGGACGGTGGCCCGGGACACGATGGCGCGTGTGCGAGCGGCGGTGCATCTTGAGTACTGAGCGCACGTTTACCACGGCCGACGCCCCGGCGGACTTCGAATCGCTCGTCAACGCCTATCCTGTCCGCCTGGAACGCTTCGAGGGGCCGCTGGACCTGCTGCTGCATCTCATCAAGAAGCATCAGGTCAACATCTACGACATTCCGATCGCGCTCATCACGAAGCAGTACCTCGAGTACCTGAATCTGATGCAGGAACTGGATCTCGACATCGCGGGAGATTTTCTCGTGATGGCGGCCACCCTGATTCACATCAAGTCGCGCACGTTGCTGCCGCGGCCCGATCCCGCGCAGGAGGATCCGGAAGAAGATCCGCGCGAGGCGCTCGTACGGCGCCTCCTGGAACACCAGAAGTTCAAGGCGGCTGCCGAGTTGCTGCACGACCGTGAGATCCAGCGGAGCGCGCAGTGGGCCCGTCCTGACCAACGCATGGCGGAGGTGGTGGGCGAGCCGCCGGAGCCCGAGGTGGAGGTCGATCTCTTCAGCCTCATGGCGGCGTTCCGTCAGGTGCTGGAGCGCGCCAAGAATCGGCCCCAGCCGTACTTGCCGGCGGAGCATATTTCCATCGAGAGCCGCATCGAGTTGCTGATGACTCGCTTGTCCGAAGGGGAGGCGTTCGGCTTCGAGGAGTTGTTCGCCGACGTGCAGACCAAGGCCGGCATTGTCGTCACGTTTCTGGCGCTGCTCGAAATGATTCGTCTGAAACTCGTGCGCGTATTCCAGCAGGGAGGCTTCGGCCCCATCCGCGTCTACAAACGCGAGAAGCTGCAGGGCGCGCCGGAGTTCGTGCAGGAGTGAGGCCCCGTCGACATGTCTGAGTTGAAGGCAATCGTGGAAGCGTTGATCTTCGCATCACCGGAGCCGGTGACGCTGAAGGCGCTTGGTAAACTGCTCGACGGCGAGCCGAAAGAAGACGTCGTGGCTGCCATCGACGCGGTGAAGCAGGACTACGATCGACCGAGCGGACTGCAGTTCGTGGAGATCGCTGGCGGCTATCAGATCGTGACGCGGCCCGAGCTGCACGAATGGGTCCGGCGCCTGTTCCACGAGCGAACCAGCCAGAAGCTCTCGGTGGCCGCGCTCGAGACGCTGGCCGTCATTGCCTATCGGCAGCCGGTGACCGCACCCGAAATCGCGGACATCCGCGGCGTCAACACCTCGGGCGTGCTGGGCACATTGGCGGATCGCAAGCTGGTCAAGATCGTCGGACGCAAGCAGGTGGTGGGCCGGCCGTTCATGTACGGCACCACGCGCGAATTCCTGGAACGCTTCGGTCTCAACGACGTGTCCGATTTGCCGAAGGTGGAGGACATGTCGGAGTTGCTGGGCTTCGATTTGCCGTCCGGCCTCGGCGATGCGGAACCGCAGACGGCCCTGCCGTTTGAGAGTGAGGAACTGGCAGAACTGAAAGGCAATTCCAAGAATGCCAGTTCAGACAGTTCCGCCAGTTCCGCCAGTTCCGACACTCACGAAGGCGAAGATGACCCGATCCAGTAAGCCGGCTCCGAAGGGCGTTCGCCTGCAGAAAATTCTGTCACACGCAGGGGTGTCCTCCCGGCGGGTGGCCGAAGAGCTGATCACTCAAGGACGGGTCGTCGTCAACGGCCATGTCGCGGATGAGTTGGGCACGCGGGCCGATCCTGACCGCGATGACATTCGCGTCGATGGCCGCCGGTTGAAGCTCCAGGGCGAGCGCAAGTACTACCTCATGTACAAACCACGAGGCGTGGTCTGTACGCGTTCGGATCCGCAGAACCGGCTCACGATCATCGAGATCCTGTCGAAGGCCGGCGTTCGAGGGTATTTCTATCCAGTCGGCCGCCTCGACTACGACTCGGAGGGACTGATCATCCTGACGAACGACGGCGGTTTTGCGGAGAAGGTCGCCCACCCCAAACATGAACTCGACCGCGCGTACGAGGTGCTGGTAACCGGCCTTCCCGACGAACGCGATCTCGAGCGGCTCTCGCGCGGCATCGTGATTGACGGGCGTCGAACCTTGCCGGCCAAAGTGCGGGTCATCCGCACGTACGCCGACAAGAAGGAGCCCCAGAGTCTCATCGAAGTGATCATCCGCGAGGGGCGCAACCGGCAGGTCCGCAAGATGTGCGAGCAGACGGGCCATCACGTCATGACACTGCGCCGCACGCGCATCGGAGCCATCACCGACCGGCGCATCAAGCCCGGTCAGGTCCGCGAACTGACTGCCGATGAAGTGAAAGGCCTGCTCAAGGCCAAGTCACACGAGGCGAATTGACGCGTTTCCAGAATCGCACCAATTGCCACACGTCAGTGAGGGTCAGGTTCCCAGTCGCGTCGGCGTGTGAAACTGCGCGCGTAAGCAGCCACTCCGTCCGCCTTCCTTCCCGGCCTGGGGCGCGGTCGTAATATGCCGCCAGGCTGGGCGTCTCGGTTTGCGGAATCACCGTGTCAGCGGCTCCGTGCACCAGAAATACGGGCGCAAGCGTGGCTGGAGATCGTTCGGGCGACACTGCAGCGTTGCCGCCAACTCCTTCGGCAAGAGCCAGCAGCCGTGGGCCCAGCCGTGTCGAATCGCGGGCGCTGACGTCGGCCATCACTGACCGGGCAGGCTCCGGTAGTGCCTCGCCAAGACCGCGTGCCTTGCGAAACAGGTCCGCGGCCCGTGGCGGATCGGAGACGTCCACCATCGAAGCGTCGAGAAACACCCGAACCGCCCGATCGAGAGGCGCCACCTGTTCGGCTGGCACCAGGTGGGGAAGGGCGTTCAACAGGAACAGCACGGTGCCATAGTCGTGCGCAGGTTGCGGCGCGCCGTCAGGCAGCAACCCCGTGCTCAGATAACGCAGCACGCGAGGCAGATCACCATGGCCGCCAAACGAGACCACCATGTCGAGTTTGCCGGCCAGTGATGGCCGGCCTGCGGCGACCAGGGACAGGCCTCCGCCGAAGCTGATGCCGATCAATCCAATCCGGCCCGAAGGGGTCATCGATCGCTGGCCGGCCAGCCACCGCGCGGAATCCTCAATCACATCGGTCGATCGCGCGGTGACGACAAACCGCCGCAGATCCGGCAGCGGCAGGCTCAGCACCGTCATGCCTTCGCCGGCCAACCGCCCGCTCAGCCGATCGAGGCGCGGCTCTTCAACGCCGGCGGAGTGGAGCCCTGGCACGACCAACACCGTTCGGGTGGAAGCGCGGGAATCACGCGGCCGATAGAGTCGGCCGGTCACGGCTCCATGCCGAGTCGGTACGGTGATGTCCTCGTGGTCAACAGCCAGCATGCGCACCGGCAACCATCGCCGGAACGCGACGTCCTGGCCCGACACATCGATCATGAAGGCGAGGGCCCTGACATAGGGCGCCGCGAGCCATGTCACTAGCGCCGCCGCGATGAAGACGATGGCGGCCACGCGGAGCCAGCGCTGCCTCACCCGCACACGAGCACCTCAGCACCCTGCAGCCGGGCTCGGCGGCACTTGCGCACAACAGCACTTGAGCACAACAGCACGTGAGCAAGCACATAATAGTCGGGAAGTGTTGATAGCGATTGACGGACCATCGGGCGCGGGAAAAGGCACAGTGGCGAGAACGATCGCGGCGCGGCTGAGCTTTCGGCACGTGGACACGGGCGCGATGTACCGCGCCGTGGCCTGGCGGTCGCAGCAGCTGGGCGTTGATCTGTCGAATGCGGGCGCCGTCGCTCGCGTGGCGGAGAGCGCGGTCTTCGGGCTCTCGAGTCACATCGAGATTGACGGTCACGACGTCACGTCGGCGATTCGCACGCCCGATATGGACGCGGCGGCGGCCACCGTCGCCCGGCATCCTGAAGTGCGCCGCGTGCTCGTGAGTCGCCAGCGCGAGATGGGCGCGGCGGGCGGCGTGGTGATGGAAGGTCGCGACATCGGGTCGGTGGTGTTCCCCGAAGCTGCCGTGAAAGTGTACCTGGATGCCGCTCCAGACGAGCGCGCGCGCCGCCGCGCGCAGGACTCGGCGCACGCCGCCAGCGGGCTGGTGAGTGCCGGCGGAAATGTTGGTCAGATTGCCGAAGCGCTGGAGGCCCGCGACCGCTCCGATCGCACGCGCGAAGTGTCACCGCTCATGCTCGCGCCGGATGCGGTCTACATCGACACGACGGGGGTTGGGATAGACGAGGTCGTATCTAAAGTGATGGACCTCGTGGTTCAGCGGCAATCTGAAATCGGGAATCGGTAATTCCCGATTTCAGCTTACAGATATCTACAGATCTTCGTCCTCGTCCTTCGATGCCGGGTCCAGCTCCCACCGGTGCTCGTCGCGCGCGGCCAGCTCGCTGCCCCCCAGCAATTCCTCATCATCGGCGTACTCGATCCCCAGGGCCTTGCCGATGTCGTCCACGCGATCCTGATCGGG
>JBKJJZ010000432.1:0-2884 GCA_046597705.1 Vicinamibacterales bacterium
CAAACGTGCGGACGGAGGTGACCGACCCCGCATTGCGCGACCTCATGGCCGAGATCGCCCGCATGCGCAACGAACGCGTTGCGCCGGAGGACTTCGAAGCTGCGAAGCGCAACATGGTGGCATCGTTCGCGCTCGGACTCGAGTCGCCAGGACAGGTGCTCAATTACCACGTCACGCGATGGCGCTATAAGCTGCCGGTCAATTACTGGGACACACAGCCGCAGCGCATCATGGCCGTGACTGCCGAACAAGTCCAGGCGGCGGCGAAACAATATCTCGATCCATCGAAGCTGCAAGTCGTCGCGGTCGGCGATGCGTCGAAGGTCGCCGAGATTCTGGCCAAGTACGGCGTGATCGTGAAATACGACACCGAGGGCAGGATCATCAAATAGGGGTGCTCCAGTGCTCGGGTGCTCGAGTGCTCACGTGCTCGAGTGCTCACATGGGCGGAAGCGCACACTCGACCTGCTGGTTTAGACTGCCCGTGTAGTGGCGGGTTACAGCGGCAAAGCGCTCGTTCAGAAAATTGGCCTCAAAGCCGATCACAGACTCGCTCTCGCCGGCGAACCTGATGGCTTCATCAAAGAGCTCGCTCCACTGCCGGATGGCGTGGTCGTCGCCTCTGGCGGAAACAAGCCACTTGATTGCGTGATCCTCTTTGCCGACGAAGCCCGCACTCTGCAGGCGCGCATCGCGCGTTGGGCTGCACGACTGAAGCCGGCCGGCATGCTGTGGGTGGCTTGGCCGAAGAAAGCATCACAAGTGGTGACTGATGTCACCGAAGCGCTGGTTCGAAATACCGGGCTCGATGCGGGCCTGGTGGACGTAAAAATCTGCGCCGTGAATGACATCTGGTCTGGACTCAAATTCGTACGGCGTCTGAAGGATCGCTAACCCATGCCGAAACTCCTTGTCTCGTTACTGCTGACGGCCGCCATGACTGCGCAATCCGGACCGCGCGCTGCGGCGGATGAACTTCTTGCGGCGGATCGGGCGGCGTCGGCCGCAAGCGCGAAGACCACGGTCATTGCCGCCCTCACGGCGATGTTCGCCCAGGACGTCATCATGCAAGCGCCCCGTGTGGGATTCGCGCGAGGCGTCGCGGCGGCGGCCGAGGCATTGAAAGCGAACGCCGACAACGCGACCGGACGATTGGACTGGGAACCCGTGCGGTCGGGGATTTCGGCTGACGGGCTGCACGGATTCACGTTTGGTTACATGACGCTGCGCCGCGCAGACGGCACAATCCTGCCTCTCAAATACCTCGCCTACTGGGTAAAACGTGATGGCCGATGGCAAGTCGCCGCGTACAAACGCCGGCCCCGGGCCGCAGGCGACGTCGCACTCACGGTCATGGCTCCGTCGCTACCCGAGAAGCTCGTGACGACGTCAGGCGAGCCGGCCAGGCTTGCATCGCTTGTACAGAGTCTCACTGCTGCGGAGAAGGCGTTCTCTGACGAAGCGCAACAGATCGGCCTCGGCGCGGCATTCGCGAAATACGGTTCGGCTGACGCGATGAACATGGGTGGACCCGACGACCGCGCGTTCGTGATTGGCGCCGATGCGATTGGACGAGCCGTGGGTGCGGGCCAGCCCACCAACAGCAGCTCCGTAAGCTGGTCGGCAGAATCCGCCATCGTTGCATCAAGCGGAGACCTCGGCGTCACGATTGGCTACATCCGGCCGAACGCTCCGGCCGGCACATCGCCAGCGCCGGCGCCGGCGCCGACTCCGTTCTTCACGATCTGGCGCCGCGCGAATCCGACAGCGCCGTGGCGCTATATCGCCGAGTGAGATGGTGGCGCCCCTGAAGGGACGCCCTACGAACCCAACTGTACATGGGGCGCCCCTGAAGGGACGCCCTACGTACCCAACCGTACGTGGGGCGTCCCTTTAGGGGCGCCAATTATCGTTGGGGCCTCGTGAGGTCCAGCATCGCGTCTCGATCGTTGTCGAGAATCAGCCGCGTCACAACATCGGCTGTGTACGGTGCTAGAAGGACACCATTCCTGTAGTGACCGGTGGCGAGAGTGATCCGCGGAAACCGGTCGAGCGGACCCAGCAGCGGCAAGTGATTCGCGGTGGCTGGACGCAGGCCGACCCGCACTCCTTCAAGTGAGGCCTGCCACGCGCCTGGCAGTAATTCACCTGCGGCGTCGAGCAGATCCCGCACGCCTGACACGGTGGAGCGCTCGTCGAAACCCACATCTTCGACAGTCGCACCGACCAGGAGAGAGCCATCGGGCCAGGGCACGGTGTAACAGCGGTTGCCCCACACCGAGCGGCTTGGCAGGTCCGCGCCTGGCCACTTCAAGTGCAGCAACTGTCCTCGCACGGGACGCACGTCGAACACCGGCGCACCGGCGACCCGAACGCGACGCGACCAGGGGCCGGAAGCAATCACGACGTGGTCCACTTCGATCGCGTCTGTCACGGGCTGGTTGACTGCGCGAACGTGCACCGCCTCGCCCTTCTGTTCAACCTGCAGGATCTCGGTGGGTGTTTCGCAGCTGGCGCCGTGCTGGCGCGCCGAATCCATCAAGGCGGCAATGAGCGCCGACACTTGAACGAATCCGTGGCGCTTGATCAGGAGTCCGGCTGCGGCCGACTCACTCACCTGCGGTTCGCATTCGCGCAAGGCGCGTCCCTCCAACCATTCGTAGCTCACGCCTTGCGCGGTCAACCAGGACGTGGATGATTTCAGACGCGCGGCTTCCTCGAGCCCCCATGCCACTTCCAGCGTACCGGAGCGATCGTAGTGAAACGGCATCTGCGTGCGGGACCGGATTTGATCCACCCACGGGTCCCACATGGCGAGACTGCGTGTGCCAAGAGCCAGCAGGGAGCTGCCGGGTTTCGCCTCGACGTACGGGCATAACACGCC
>JBKJJZ010000453.1:0-7140 GCA_046597705.1 Vicinamibacterales bacterium
CTGGCGTCGCTGATGAGGTTAGCGCTCGATCTCCACCACGATGGAAATAAACCGTCGGACGGGATCGAGGTGCTGCACGGCCTCGACCACATGATCAAGGTCCAGGCGCGTCAACCACATCGGGCGGGAATCGGTGGTCTTGACCGAGATTGCGGACCGCCTCGGTGTAGTCATCGAACCGAAGGCCCTGCCGGGTCGACAGTTCGCCGGCGATGTCGATGACCAGTTGGGCGACCATCAGCAGGGAAAACAGCACGTCGTTTCTGAGCGACATGTCGCGCTGCTTCTTTGACTACCTTCGGAAGATCGCGCCGGTGAAGAAATGAGCCTCACTCCGATGGTTTCCCTTCGTGGTCGCCGGACGGTGGCACCATCGTGACGGCGCCAGCGCCAGGGACCCTGGGAAGACGATGCCGATCACACTGCTGCTGAATTGGCGCGGTGGGGCGCGATGAGTGCGCCTACCGCCGCCGACTGCTTCGCCGGAGCCACTCGGCATAAGCGGCTTCAGTGCGATCGCCGGCCGCCAATCCGAGTGTTTCTACAAGGGCGTCAGCCTCGGTCGCTTCGAAGACCTGCCCATTGCTCTCGAGGAACACGATGGCCGTGGCAAACCCGGTGCGCTTGTTGCCATCCACGAACGGGTGGTTCTTGATGACTCCAAACGCATAGGCGGCCGCCAGATCGAACACGTCCCGAGAGGCGTATTCCGCCTTGGCCCTGGGCCGCGCCAGCGCCGACGCCAGTAAGCCCGCATCTCGTACGCCGGTGGACCCACCGAACGCGGCGAGGAGCTGGTCGTGGAGGGCGCGGACGGTCTCGTCCGCCACCCATTCGACGCGCCTCACTTCGCGAGTTCCCGAAGCGTGTTCCGATACCTCCGGATCACGGACGCAGCCACCTCCAACTGCTTGACCACCGTTGGATCGGTCGCGCTGACCCGGAGTGACCCGTCTGCGGCACTCGTCACGCACAGTGTGTCGCCTTCAGCCACGTTGAGGTGGGCCAGCGCCTCCTTGGGCAGCACCAATCCCACCGAGTTCCCGACCTTGCGTAGCTTGAGTTCCAGCACCATGCGGCCAGTGTAGCCACGGACGTTATAACGCGTCAACCTGCGGGACGGGGCGGACCTGGCAAAAGAGACCCTACAATGCCGCGGTGTATCGCGCCACCGACAGCCACCTGAAGCGATCGGTGGCGATCGAAGTGCTGCCAGCCGCCATGGCGCTGATCGCACGCGGGCCGCTGGCCCTGTCCGACACGCTCGCCATCGCCAGGCAAATCGCCGACGCGTTTGAAGCCGCGCATGAGCAGGGCATCGTCCATCGCGACCTCACATCAAAGTCCGCGCCGACGGCACGGTGAAGGTGCTCGACTTCGGCCTGGCGAAACAGCCAGCGCGTGATCTTCCAGTCGGACCGCGAAGGCGAGCTTGGGCTGTTCTGGCAGCGCGCCGACGGGGTGGGCACTGCCGAGCGGCTGACGCAGCCCCGCAAGGACGTGGCGCACGCGCCGCTTTCGTGGCGGGTTTCGTCGTCGCTAACGGGTCACAGCCCGGAGGATCTCCAGCATTCGCTGGTTGGTGACCGCGTTTTTCACGGCGATACGAATCGCGCGCTCGCCAAGCCCTCGACCCATCGGTGACGCGTCGCGGACAAACAGGCCGTGCGCGCGGCATCGACTCACCAGGTCCTTTGCGGTCGGCGCGGCGTCCGGCAGATGGCAGAGCAGGAAGTTGGCGACGCCATCCACCACCTCCCAGTCGAACTGCCGTAATCCTGCCGCCAGGTCGCGCCGAAGGCCGGCGGTCTCCGCCCATCGCGCCTCGTAGTAAATGCCTGATTCCAGCGCCCGAACGGCCGCGACCTGCGCGGGCAGGTTCACCACCCACGGCGGCGTGAACGCGCGCAATTCTTCCAGCTGATGCGGAGCCGCACAGAGGTAGGCCACACGCGCGCCGCTGAGCGCGTACATCTTCGACATGGACTTGCAGACGATGACCTGCTCGCTGGAGGCGGCAAGGAACTCGAGCGATTCAGCGTCCGGTACGTAGTTCACGTACGTCTCGTCCACCCAGATGCGCGTGCGTGGCGAGGCCAACTGCAGCAGCGGCTTCAGCAGGTCCGCGCTGACGTAGCGCCCCGTCGGGCTGTTTGGGTTGACCAGCACCACGAGGTCGTAGCCTTTGGCCAGTGCGGCGCCGAGCGCATCGAGTGGCACGTCGTAGTGCGTGTCCCGGTCGAGCGGCAGCCGGTCCACTCGACAGCCGATCACCTGCTCGAGCACATGGCTGTACTCGCCGTAGGTCGGATCCAGTAACAGCACGCGTGAGCGACGGTTCAGCCACCGGGGCAGCGCCCGAAAGATCAGGTCGGACGAACCGGCGCCCACGACCAGGCTGTCGATCGGCAGGCCCCGCGCAGCGGCAATCGCGCGGATCAGACCGTCGCTCGATATTGGCGGAGATGTCTTCAGCAACCACGGCAGGTACTCGCACACGGTGTCCAACACGGCCGGCGCGGGATCGAACCATGCGTCGAGTACGTCCGCGTTGATGATGTCCTTCGCCGTGTCGAGCGTGCGAAAGTCCGTGCCCACCGCGTCGAAGAATGCGCCGCCGTGAAAACACACCGTCGACTGCCGGAAGGGCATCGGCAGATCCCAGCGGACGAGCCGCTCGAGGCGATCCACGAAGGCTGACTGCGCCCCGGCCGCCTCGCGCAGTTGCTCGATGGTGCTGTGCATGAGTTCGTACGTCACGTCGCCGGAGTGCACCTGCAGCCCGGTGCCCCGGAGTCCCGAGTCGAGGTACATCGGCAACACCTGCTGGCGGCCGATCGCGACCAACCGGCGCCCGCCGCGCACGTCGACCCAGCGCAGGACGCCGTACATCAGGAGAAATGCCAGCAGCCGCCCGCGATAGCGCGGCAGCACAGTCAGGAGCCGCACTTCATACGTGTGCGCGTCGATGTCGAACGGCACGGCGGTGCGCGGGAAGTACTTGTCGATCGAAAACGTCGGCGCGGTCGGCGGCGTGAGGCTGACAAAACCGGCAACCGTCTCGCCATCGCGCGCCACGAGGTAGATGTTGTGCGCGTCGAGGTCGTCCACAAGGCGCGCGGCCGCGTTGGGCGAATGTTGCCGGATCTCGAGGGCGTAGACTTCGTGCCGCAGGAGGTAGATCATCTCCCGCTCGCGCGCATCCGCTACTCCGAGAGACAAGTTCATGGTCCGCGACCGCCGCAGAGGGTAGCATGCCTGCACGGGTGTTCCGGAGCCTCGCGGGCCGCAACAGTCTCGCAGGTGGTGCGGGGTCCCCGTCCAGTCCGTCGGTCGCGGATCCGGAGAGTCGCGCCAGGTATCCCGATCGCGGTCGGCACCGCTGTCAGCACTGGCCAGTTGCTCGACACCCACTACGGGCTCCAGACCGATTCAGACGTGGTCGTCGGCGTGAACACGGCACAGGGCTACCGCCTGGTTTCATGGTTCGACGTGATCACAGAGACCTTGTGGCAGGAGTAGTGGAACGCCGGCATCGGCGCCGGTACCGGTCTTGAAGAATACGTCGAGGTGCTGGATTGTGGTCTGTCGCCCGCCGCTATTGCCGCTACTGCGAAACCGTTGACTTACTCGACCCGATAGTTGGGTGCTTCCTTTGTGATGATCACGTCGTGCACGTGACCTTCGCGCATACCGGCGGCCGTCACGCGAATCAGTTCGGCTTCGCGCTGGAGAGTGGGGATGTCAGGGCAGCCGGTGTAGCCCATGCCGGCCCGCAGCCCACCGATGAGCTGGTGAATCATGGCGGACACGCTGCCCTTGTGGGCGACGCGGCCTTCGATGCCCTCAGGGACGAGCTTCTCAACGCCTTCGGCGCCGTCGAGGTCGAACTCGTCCTGGAAGTAGCGGTCGCGGCTGCCGCGGCGCATGGCGCCCAGTGAGCCCATGCCGCGGTATTCCTTGAAGCTGCGGCCCTGATAGAGAATCACTTCACCGGGACTCTCGTCGGTGCCGGCAAAGAGGCTGCCGATCATCACGGAACTGGCGCCCACGGCAAAGGCCTTTGTGAGGTCGCCGGAATACCTGACACCGCCGTCGGCAATGATCGGAACGTCGCGTTCAGCCGCGGCTCGCGCGCACGCCGCGACGGCCGTGACCATGGGCACGCCAATTCCGGCCACGACGCGAGTCGTACAAATCGAACCGGCGCCAATGCCCACCTTGACCGCATCCACGCCGCGGTCAATGAGCGCGGTTGTCGCCGACGCGGTGGCGACGTTGCCCGCAATCAGATCCACGTCAGGGTATTCGCCGCGCAGCTTCTCGACCATGTCGAGGACGCCCTGGGAGTGTCCATGCGCCGTATCGACGACCAGCACGTCCACATGAGCCGCCACCAGCGCGGCTGCGCGCTCGGGCGTATCCTTGCCAACGCCGATGGCGGCGCCCACGCGAAGCCGTCCGAGCGAGTCTTTGCAGGCGTTCGGATACTTGATGAGCTTCTGGATGTCCTTGACGGTAATGAGCCCCTTGAGCCGATAGTCGGAGTCCACCACCATGAGTTTTTCGACTTTGTGGTGATGGAACATCTCGCGTGCTTCATCAAGCGGCGTGCCGACGGGAACCGTGATCAGGTTCTGCGTGGTCATGATCGCGGAGATGGGGCGGTCGTGACTTGTGGCGAAGCGGAGATCGCGATTGGTCAGGATGCCGACCAGCCGCCCTTCCTTGCTCCCATCCTCGGTGATGGGGACGCCGCTGATGCGATAGCGCTTCATCAGCTCGAGCGCCTCGAAGATGTGATGGTTCGGCGAGAGGGTGATCGGGTTGACGATCATGCCGCTTTCCGAGCGCTTCACGCGATCGACTTCCGAGGCCTGTTCTTCCGGCGTGAGGTTCTTGTGGATGACGCCCAGGCCGCCGTGCTGGGCCATGGCGATCGCCAGGCGGCTTTCGGTGACCGTGTCCATGGCCGCAGAGAGAATGGGCACGCTCAGGTGGATACGGCGGGTGAGTCGTGACGCGACGTCTACTTTGCTGGGCAGAATCTGCGAGTGCCGAGGCACGAGGAGGATGTCATCGTACGTCAGCGCCTCGGTCAGTCCTGCCATCACCTGCGCTGCCGCGCCCAACTTCTCGCTCATCGTTCAGACTCTCCAATGGCGCGGCTGAAGCCACGCCCTACGTCCGGCCGTCAGGCGCCGTGGCATTTCTTATATTTCTTTCCGCTGCCGCAGTAGCACGGATCGTTGCGGCCAATCTTGGGTTCATCGCGACGCACGGTCTTGACGTCGGCATCATCACCGCCCGTGCGTGCCGGCATTGGCGCTCCGCCCGAACCCATCGGCCCTGCACCGCGCGGAAGCGCCGACTGCGGGGCGGTGGTCGAACTGCCACCGCTGAACGTCATGGGCACCTGCTTGCGAGGCGGGGGAGCAACGACCGGCGGAGCGGCCTCGCCCTCGTCAGTCACGACAGGCCGCAGGCGCCACAGATACCGGACGATCTCTTCGTCGATCCGATCCTTCATCGCCTGAAAGAGCGCGAAGCTTTCCTTCTTGTACTCAACGAGCGGATCGCGCTGGCCGTAACCCCGAAGGCCGATACCCTCTTTCAAGTGGTCGAGGCCATAGAGATGGTCCTTCCATTGCGCGTCAACGATCTGCAGCATGATGTCGCGCTCAACGCGACGCAGGATCGAGGAGTCGCCTGGCAACGCCTTTTCCTTGGCTTCGTACTCTTCGACGGCTTTCGCGAGGATCGCATCGATGATGGCATCGGGTGACAGCGTCTCGAGTTCAAGCGCGACCAGGGTCGGCTGATCGAGGGCGAACAGCTCACCGGCCGCCACACGCATCGCGTCGAGATCCCAGGTTTCCGGATCCGCGCCCTTCGGCGCATGCAGGTCAACCAGAGCGCCCAGCACATCCTCGGCCAGGCTCATGAGGTAGCCGCGCGTATCGAGCACTTCTTCTTCGTCGACGCGCACTTTGCCTTCAAGCAGTTGCCGGCGGAGCGTATACACGCTCTCGCGCTGCTTGTTCATCACGTCGTCGTACTCGAGGAGATGTTTGCGTGTGGAGAAGTTCTGCGCCTCCACCTGCTTCTGGGCGCGCTCGATGGCCTTGCTGACCATGCGTGCTTCGATGGGCACGCCTTCTTCCATCCCGAGACGTTCCATCAGTCCGGAGATGCGGTTCGAGCCCATGAAGATGCGCATGAGATCGTCTTCAAGCGAGAGGTAGAACCGGGATGAACCGGGGTCACCCTGTCGGCCGGCGCGGCCTCGCAGCTGGTTGTCGATGCGACGGGCCTCGTGCCGCTCCGTGCCGATGATGTGGAGGCCGCCGGCCCCGACCACGGCGTTGTGATCGCGATCGGTTTCGTCCTTGAGCGCCGAGAAAATGCGCTCGTAGTCAGGCCGAGGCACGCGGTAGAAGTTGTCGATGTGGAAGAAGTAGACGAACTCCTCGTCATCGACGTACTTTTCCTGACCTTTCGGCAGACGTTCGGCCACCTGTTCAGCCAGCGCCTGCTGGCGCGCCATGAACTCGGGATTGCCGCCCAGCAGGATGTCCGTGCCGCGGCCAGCCATGTTTGTGGCAATCGTGACAGTGCCAAGGCGGCCGGCCTGTGCCACGATCTCCGCCTCCTGCGCGTGGAACTTGGCGTTGAGGACGACGTGCTTCACGCCACGCCGTTTCAGCATCCCGGCAAATTTCTCGGACTTTTCGATCGACACCGTGCCCACGAGCGTGGGCCGGCCGGACTTCTGTTTCTCCGCGATGTCGTTGACGATGGCCTCGGTCTTTTCCGTGTCGGTCCGGAACACCGTGTCGGGCTCCTCGACACGCTGAAGCGAACGGTTGGTGGGCGCCACGATGACGTCAAGCTTGTAGATCTTCGCAAACTCGTCGGCCTCGGTCTCGGCCGTGCCGGTCATGCCGGACAGTTTTTCGTACTTTCGGAAGTAGTTCTGGAAGGTAATCGTCGCCAGCGTCTGGTTTTCCCGCTGAATTTTGACGTTTTCTTTAGCTTCGATGGCTTGATGAAGTCCGTCGGACCAGCGGCGGCCGGGCATCAGGCGACCGGTAAATTCATCCACGATGATGACTTCGAGTTCGCCTTCATCGCCGGGGC
>JBKJJZ010000478.1:0-6603 GCA_046597705.1 Vicinamibacterales bacterium
TTCACCCTGCGACACCACGAAGATCAGGTCATCCTCCACACGCGCAGGTTCGCCATAACTCGAGAGGACGCGGCCGTCGTTCAAAAAAATCCTGAACACGTCCAGCGAGGGCGCAGGCTGCGCTGCAAACAGCATCAGGACCGCGCAAAACAGGTGTGCCACGGCAGTATTGTCCTCCACCACGAGGCCGCTGTGGAAAACCTGTGGACAGATGGTGGAATGGCTGTGGACGCGTGGTCGATGAAAACAAAAATGATTTGGAATTGCTGAGGCAAATTCGAAACGTGGCGCACGCAGGTGCAGATTCGTACGGCGCTTCGCTTGCGCGAGTACGACCGCGCGCACGACAATCGTCGCGCCGCCGTGACACCTGTAACTTCCACCTCCACGCTTGTCCGATACAACGAGACCATCAACGGACGCGCGTACGTTATTGAGGTCTCAGCCGTGAGCCAGAACCGCTGGCGGGCGCAGATCGCTCGCTTGCCTGGCGGCCGGGCGGCGCTGATGCCTTTCTACGGCACCACGGCGCATGAGGCGGCCACGCAACTCAGTGGGTGGCTGACCAGGGCGTCGCGCGCGCAATAGGGGCCGGTCCGCTGTAAAGTACGGCCATGACTCGACACGTTCTTGGTGCTGCTTCTGCGATTGCCGTATTCCTGACCGGTCCTGCGCTTGTGTCGCGGCCGTACGCCCAAACCACCGCAGCGGCCGTCCAGGCGCCAGCGGCCACAGCTCCGGCCGCGCAGCTCCCCAAGGTGTTTCTGTTTGCGACCGGTGGCACAATCTCGAACAAGGTAGGCGGCCGCCTGACGGTGGAAGAACTGATCGCGTCGATTCCCGGATTGGACAAGCGAGTCAGCGCGCAAGGCGAGCAATTTGCCAACACCTCGAGCTCCGCTCTCACGCTGGAACAATGGGTGGATCTTGCGAAACGCATCAACGCACGTTTCAAGAGCGATCCGCAACTGGCCGGCGTCGTGGTGACCAGCGGCACGGATACGCTGGAAGAACTCGCCTACTTCCTGCACTTGACCGTTCGCGACGAACGTCCTGTCGTTGTGGTGGGTTCGATGCGCAACCCGAGCACCCTCGGATATGAGGGGGCCGCCAATCTGGAGGACGCGTTCCTGGCCGCCGCTCACCCGCAATCAAAAGGCATGGGCACGGTCGTCGTCCTCAACGACGAAATCAATTCCGCGCGGGAAGTCACGAAAACCGATGCACTGAGCCTCGACACGTTCCAGTCCGGCCGGTACGGCGTCCTCGGCGTGGTTGATGGTTCCGGTGTGGCGTATTACCGGAAGACCATCCGGCGCCACTCCGCGCAAAGTGAGTTCGACGTCACGAGTCTCACCACGTTGCCTCGCGTAGACATCGCGTGGGTCTACCAAGGCGCCACGGGCGACGTCATCAAAGCCCTGGTCGATGCGGGCGCCAAGGGCGTCATCATCGCAGGCGCCGGGGCTGGTGCCACGAGCGGCACGCAAGGTGAAGGCTTGCAATACGCTGCCGGCAAAGGCGTGTTCGTGGTGACCACCACGCGAGCAGGCGCGGGACGTATCGCGACCGGCCGCCCTCGTCCCGGTGATGCGCCCGTCTACAACATCGCTGGCGACGATCTCACGCCAATCAAGGCGCGCATCCTCCTGATGCTGGCGATCGCGACGACGAAGGATGGCCGGGCCATTCAGCGGATGTTCTCGGAGTACTGAGGCGCGGCCTTCAGGATGACGATGTGCTGCCACGGTAGCTCATCGAGCACTCGGTCGATGACGAAGCCATCGGCCCCGAGTTCCTGGCGAATCTGTGCGACCGTCATCTTGTGGACGGCCTGAATCGGAACGTTCGAATCTTCCCCTCGAAATTCGATCAACACCAGCCTGCCGTCCGGTTTCAGCGCCCGCTTCAACCGCGCGACGAAGGCCTGCGGTCCGGATAACTCGTGATACACGTCCACCATCAGGATCATGTCGAACGTGGCATCGGGCAGGTTCGGATCCGTCGGCGTGCCCCGGACCATCGTCACGTTGTCGAGTTTCTCTCGCGCCATCTTCGCGCGAATCAGGTCGAGCATGCCCGGCTGAAGATCTGTGGCGTAAACCTTGCCGGTGCGTCCAACGGCCCGCGCGAGACGGACGGTGTAGTAGCCCGAACCGGCCCCCACGTCGGCAATGACCATGCCGGATTTGAGCCGAAGCGCATCGACCGCACGCGTCGGCCGCTCCTCTGACTCACGCTCGGGCCGATCCAGCCAGGGCGCGCCCTGCACTCCCATCGTGGGGGCGATGACGCGACCGCTGACGGGGTGGCGTTCTGGTTGACTGACTGCGGCAACGGCAAATGCCATCACGAGGACGGCAGTCAGTAATTGACGAGCGCGACTCTTCACGCCAAAGAGTTTACCGCGAGCTCCGAGGCCAGAGAGTGCGCGGGTTTGACACCGGGGCGCCGTGGTGTTACTTCTATAACACTTAGTGCGACAAAGATAACACCATGGCCAAGCCCCTTCACACCACACTGTCCCGCCGCGAACGGCAAATCATGGACATCCTCTTCCGGCTGGGGCGCGCGACGGCCGCCGAGGTGATGGCGGAGTTGCCGAGCGAGCCGAGCTACTCCACCGTCCGCACCCAACTGCGGGTGCTCGAGCAGAAGGGCCACGCCCGGCACGAAGACGACGGCGTGCGGTTTGTCTACATGCCGGTGGCCGCACGTCATGCGGCGCGCAAGTCGGCGCTTCGACACGTCGTCGCAACCTTCTTCGATGGATCCCCCGAGAAGGCCATGGCCGCGCTGTTGGGTAGCGAAGGCTCGAAGCTCTCCGACGAGCAGTTGGACCGGATCGCGGGCCTGATCGACAGAGCCCGAAAGGACGGCGGCAAATGACAGTGTTGCTGGCGGGTTTCATCGACGCCACGGTCATCCTCGCCCTGGGGCTGGCCCTGGCAGCCGTCCTTCGGCGCCGGTCGGCCGCGGTCCGTCACGCCGTTATCACCACCGCTATCGTGTGTGCGGCGCTGATGCCGGCGCTTGAGCTAATGGTCCCGCAACTGCCCGTCGTTCGTTGGATCGACTCAGCCATGGTGGACTCTTCGGGACTCAGGTTCTCATCTGAAGCACCGGCGTTTGTTACCGCGGCCGCGACGACAGGGACATCTCCATCGCACGGCGTCACCTGGCCGATGCTCCTGGCGGGGCTCTGGGCTGCCGGCGTGCTCGTCACGTTCACGGGGCTCGTCATCGGCTTGTGGCGGCTGCGCCAACTCCGGGCCTCCTGCACCCCGGTCAGCGGGGAATGGCGCACTTTGACTGACACGCTGGCGGGCGAGTGCGGCGTGACCGGCCGAGTGCGATTGCTGCAAAGCGAAGACCCCACGTTGCTGGTCACCTACGGCATGTTCAGGCCGGGCATTATCCTGCCGGCCGGAGCCGGTGACTGGACGGAAGATCGCCAGCACATCGTCCTTCGCCATGAACTGGCGCACATCCGTCGTCACGACGCTGCCATCCAGATGGCGGGAGAGCTGTTGCGCGTGATGCAACCGTTCAATCCGCTGGTGTGGATCGCCTGTCGCCGCCTGCGACAGGAAAGTGAGTACGCCTGTGACGATGCCGTGCTGCGTGCCGGAGTGGAGGCCACTGACTATGCCGCCCACCTCTTCGGCATCGCGACGCGCTTGTCAGGCCGGCAAACCATCTGGGCCTCGGCGCCGGCCATCGCCCACCCGTCAACACTCGAGAGGAGAATTGTCGCCATGCTGCAGCGCCAGAAGAACCGTGAACCGTTGACCCGAAGTGGATGGATGCTCGCCACCGCACTCGCGCTGGCCGTGAGCCTGCCCCTTGCCGCCGTCGGCATCGCCCCCCAATCGATTGCGGGATCGAACGGCCCAATGGCCGATCTTCCTGGCCCGGCCGCCCCGTCGGCCCCCGCCGGCAAAGACGCACGGCCGGCGCAAACGTCGCTCTCTGGCACGGTCCAGGACCAGACCGGCGGGAGGATTCCCGGTGCGGCTGTGACGGTCACTAATCAGCAGACCCAGGAACCGTACGGGGCCGTGACCAACGCGTCGGGAGCTTTTACGTTCGCCAACCTGCCCGCGGGCACCTATGAACTTGCCGCGCAACTGAGCGGCTTCCGCAAGATCCGCGTACCCATCGATCATTCAGGCAGTGCGCCCACCAACCTCACACTCACACTGCAGATTGGCGCGCTGTCCGAAGAATTGAACATTGCATGTAAGGCGCCTTCGTCGTCCATCCTTCAGATGTTCTTCCCGACACTTTCGGCGCAGGAAGGGTCCTCAACGCCGGTCCGCGTCGGCGGCAATGTCAAAGCCCCGAGAAAGACCAGGGATGTCCGGCCCATCTGCCCAGCTGGAGGAATGACTGACGACGTGGTGGTGCTTCTCGAAGGCCACATCGGTGTGGACGGCTTCGTCACCGATATCAGGCCGCTCAGCGTAGACGACGCGGTGCCAACTGCGTTCACGGAGTCGGCGAAGGACGCGATTGGCCAGTGGGAGTTCACGCCGACACTGCTCAACAAGGTGCCGGTGGAAGTCACCATCACGGTGTCGGTGGTGTTCAAGCGAGCGTAGCCGGCAGGTTCACAAGACGACGCCGGTTCTGTCTGCCGCGACTCGGGGCGCATCGCCCGGCTCGCGCGAAATCGATGCGTCGCCGGACGCGGCCATGGTGCCTCCGCGGGCTTCGACAAAGAGCTCGCGACGATCGAACTGGCCTGGGCTGCACGCTAGAGCCATTTTCAGATGTGTGTAGCCGCCAGAAGGTGCGATACGTAGGGCGTCCCTTCAGGGGCGCCGTGAATTGGCGCGGCCAAAGCCACGCCCTACGTACTACAGGCAAGTGAAAACTGCTCTAATGCAGCGCCTCTGAAGAGACGTCCGAGGTATCACTTTGGATCTCGCGAACCGGTGCAACATGATGTGCAACCCCTGCTTCACCTGCGCGAGAGCTGACCGTCCGTAGCGCGCCACCGTAGGCTCAGGACTCCGCGATGAGCGCCCGAATGAGCTTGGACAGTTTTGCGTCCATCTCATTGCCGTACCCGCCTAACACGTAGCGGATACGTCCTTGGCGGTCGAGCAGATAGAACTGCGGCAAAGCGCCCACTCGATAGTGCAGGTGGTTCGGATCGCGCGCCGGGCTGTAGGTGGTGGTGTCGCCGTCGAACGTCACCGTAACTTGATTGCCGATCGCGACTGGAACCGCAGGGAGGTGCTTCGCGAAGTACGCGCGATCGCGCGTCAGTTCTACGTCGGGCGTGAGTGACTTGTCGGCTCCGAAATAGCCGTAGAGTTCCGTGGCGATGAGGGCCTGGAAGCCGCGCGCGCCGAACGCCGTCCGGAAGCGATTCAACGCCGGATAGCTCTTGGTGCATGGACCGCACCAGTGTGCGGAGAATTCGATCAGCGTAACTTTGCCTTTGAGATCGAGCGAGGTTGTCCCTGGCGGCATGTTCAGCCAGCGCGGTGCCGTGAGCGGCGCGCCTGGTGTGCCGATGAGCTCGAGCCGGGTCAATAAACCAGCGACACCCTTGGCCGCGCCCGGAACGTCCGGCAAATCACTCGCGGCCCGGCGCAATAAGACCAGGGCCTCGTCATGTTTGCCGTCCTGCGCCAGAACCTCTGCCAGTTCGACGTAGGAGTTGACCAGCCGCGGTGCGTATTTCTTCCTCCGTGCCGGATCCCAGGTCTTCGCGCTCTGTATGAGCCAGGTCGCGTGACGCGCCACCGTCCCGTCAACGGTCTCCAGTGCGATGTGCCCCTCGATCTTCGTATCGAGGTCAGCATCGGGAAGGCGGTCGAGTTGATCGGCGAGTTGCGCGATGCGGGTGTTTCGCGCGGCCGTCTCCGGCTGCCTGACCGTGTTCTTGATCGTTGCCAGCAGGTTATTGGCGGGGCTGGCCTGCTGTTGTCCTCGGCCCGCCGGAGCCTGCGGTGCGGGCACAGCGAACATGCCGGTTCCCGTCATCACGACCGCCGCAATCAGAATGCGCACCGCGCGATCCTAGCAGAGCGCGAAGACAATGCTTGACTCTACCAACGGGGATGACCCAGTCTGTGCGCATGACTCGACTTGCTTGCGTTGCCCTCGCGGCGTCCATTGTCTCTTTCGGTGTTGTGTCGGTCTCGGGACAATCCGCGCCGACGGGCGATCCTGGCGGGGTCGCCAAAGGCCTGCACCAGTTGTTCGTGCACGATCCTTGCACGGGCGAGTATCCGCCGCAACCGGATACGTGCATCCACAAACAGCTCATCGAAAAAGCGATCACGTTCGGCGGCAGGGCGGGCGTGGTTTACGACGTGCGACTGCGGGTGCGCGGTCTGTTCGAGCCGACGACGATCAAGGGCGGGGAGGCGCCCGACGCGGCCCATCCGTACTATCAAGTAGCGGGAATCATCGGTGCGCGCGACTGGTCCGCGTGGCACATCGAGGTGTCCGAGCCGAAGCAGACCTATTGGCTGAACCACTACCCGCGTGTGGGCCACACGATCTATCGCGGGGATTTCGAGGCCACGATCCCGATGGCCGCCGGCACCAGGGTGACCGTGCGCGTCGTAGATGGCAACGATC
>JBKJJZ010000018.1:0-6567 GCA_046597705.1 Vicinamibacterales bacterium
AGTCCCACTGACACGATCACCGCGCCCACGATCAGCGCGTACGCGGACCTGTGTTTCGACGCCATCATGCCAACCCCCTTGCCCGGCGATACAACCATTCGCTGCCGGTCAGCATCACCAGCAGCAGGAACAACACCGGCATGTCCCACAGGTCTTTCTCTTCTACGACGGTCACGCCGCGTCCGCTCAGCGTCAGGGCATCGGACAGTCCCGACGTATCGCCGGACTTGAAGAATTTCCCGTCCGTTTCCTCAGCCAAACGCCGCAGGAGCGACCCGCGCATGGCCGGGTCAAAGTACTCCCGGTCGCTGGGCGCCGCGCGCAGATGCGTCACCGACGTGCCCAGCGTCTCTCCATTCTTCGTCGCCGTCACGCGGACTTCGTACGTGCCTTCTTCAGTCGGCACGAATGTGGACTGATACTCGCCGTCGCGTTTCACAGTCCACGACAGTGGCACTTCGCTCACCACACCGGTGGGCGACCGCACCGAGGCCACCACATGAGCGTCATTGACGTCCAGGAACTTCTTGTCAGCCACCTGCGCGGTCAGCGCGACGCCCTCTCTCGGCTCCACGCGTTCCGGCGCACTCGAGACGTCTACGTGCCCCGGCACCCCGTCAACCACCCATCGCAGCAGACGCTGCCAGAACTGGTGATGCGTCAGGTCGGTCTCGGGCATGGACGCGTGCATGCGCCACAGCCAGGAGTCCTGCACCGCGAACGTCACGGCCTTGCCCCGGCCGTACCGTTGTGCAGAGAGAACCACCTGGTCTTTTCCACGCTCGTCTTCGCCCTTGAGCAAGACCGTCGCCCCCGGCTTCACGGTATCGATCGGGTTCACGCTGGTGAGCGGCGGCAATTTGCCCCACGCCTCCACCGACAGTTTCTCGGTCGCCGCAAGCTGCGCGATCGGGTGCGCCAGGCCCGCGCGGGCCGGTTCTACCGCAATCTTTGAAAAGTACAAACCCGCCTTGGCATTGGCGGCCGCATCGAGGGTGATGGGCAGAGCCTCCGCCACCGGCGTGCCACCCCAGCCACCTTCGGCAAACGATCGCCGGCCACCCAGCACAAGCAATCCACCGCCTCGGCGGCTCACGAAGTCGCCGATCATGCGCATCTGCTCGAGCGTAAATGCGCTCGCTTCCACGCTGCCGAGGATCAGCCCCGAGTAGGCGAAAAGCTCTTCCTCCTTCAGCGGAAACCCTTCGAGCAACTCGTCCGGCGTATCGATACCAAGTCGCAGAAACTTCGTGGGTGACGATGGCGTGGCCGCAGCGGTACGCTGCAGGAGCACGACCTGGATATTGGGATCCTTCTCCAGGGCCTGCTTGATGAACTTCGCTTCAAAGCGCGGCTCACCTTCCAGATACAGCAGCTTGACGCGACGATCGATCACTTCAATCACGTTCTCGCGCGCGTTGTTCTGCGGCACCTGCTCGCCGGCCTGTTCGGGAATGCGGAACTTGAAGCGCCGCAGGCCGCCCTCATCCACCTTGAACTTCACCCTCACGGTCGTCGCTTCCCCATCGTCGGGCATCGGGATGTCCTGCGTGTCCACGACGCGGCCCTCGCTCTCGACGACGAGCGGCAGGGTTTGTCCTTCGAATCCGGTTTGTGTGATGACGACATCCACGACGAGGAAGGAACCCTTCAAGGCCTGGCGCGGGGTCTCGACCCGGCTGACCTGGATGTCTCGCGCCATCTTTTCTTCGCCGACACCGACGGTGAAGACCGGAATGTTTTCGGCCTTGAGTTCAGTGATTGAGGTATCGAGGGTGGCTTCCGATGTATCGGCGCCGTCCGACACCACGATCAATCCCGACAGGGGCAATCCTGACAGCTCGTCTTTCGCGCGGCTCAGGGCCGCGCCGAGCTGAGTGCCGGTGCCGTTGAATGTGAGGTCGCCCGCGCCGTTCAGGCGTTCGGCATAGGAAGAAAACCGATACGTACGCACCACGAACTTCTCGGAGAGTTTCGCCAGCAGGGGCCCGGTGGCCGCGCCAAAATTTTCGGTGATGTAATTGCCCCGCGGGTGTCCCTCGAGGTCAGCGACCTGCATGCTGCGCGAGTCGTCGAGCAGCACACCCACAAAGTTCTGCTGTGGCACAGCAACTTTGAGAATCATCATCGGGCGCAGCAGGCACACCATCAGCACCGCCAGCGTGGCAATGCGAAGGCTGGTCAGCACAATGCGATCACGCGGCCCGAGACGGACGCTGCGATATGTCAGAAGGGCGTAAGCGCCTGCGCCGGCGGCGACCAGGACAAGACCGGCCATCCAGCGGGAGCTACCCCAGACGAAGTCTCCCCGTTCAAATACGTCCGGCGTGTACTTGAACAGGAATTGATAGGCCGATTCGAGCACTGAAGTGCGAATTGTATCCCGACTACCGGACGCTTTCCCGCGCAAACGCCAGCACTCTATCGACCGTGTCCGTCACGCCGCCCTGCGCCAGTTCCGGACGCCCGCCCCCGCGGCCACCGAGCTGCGCAGTGATCTGTTTGATCCAGGCACTTGCATCGAACGCGACGTCTCGCGCGCGCGCCGCGACGACCGGCACGGGAGTATCGTCGCCGACGATCACGGCCACGCATCCCGGATGCGTCGCGATGGCGGACGCCAACGTCTTGAGCGCCGCAAGATCCCATCCTGGCCGCGACACGACGACGCGGCGAAACGCACCGACCGCCTCCGACGCTGCCGCCAGAGTCCCGGCATCCTGCGTCGCCACGGTCTCCCTGAGCTGGCGAAGGGCCTTCTGGTTCTCGCGCCCCTCTGCCTGAAACCGCTCGATCGCGGCGCCGATCTCGTGCGGCGCCACCGTGAGCTGGCGCACCAGACCGGACACAACGTCTCGAAGCCGGCGATGCGAGGACAACGCGCGATGGCCGCAGACAAACTCAATGCGGCTTCCGCCCTTGAATCGCTCCCAGCCTGACACCGCAATCACGCCCACGCGACCGGTGGCCGGCACATGCGTGCCGCCGCACGCGGACAGATCGCAATCGTCGATCTCCACCAGGCGCAGCGTGCCCGTTCGTGTGGGATCCTTGCGAAGCGGCAACGCGGCGGCTTCCGCCTCGCTCACAAACCGCACGCGCACCGGCCGGTCATCAAACACGATCTCGCAGGCCAGCGTTTCGGCAGCCGCAATCTGAGCGGGCGATACCTCTCGCGCCAAATCGATCGTGCAGGTCGAGGCTCCCAAATGGAAGCTTTCGGTGCGCGCGGCACAGGTGCGCTCGAACGCCGCGGACAGGATGTGCTGCCCCGTGTGCTGCTGCATGTGATCGAACCGGCGCGCCCAGTCGATGACGCCCGTCACAAGTGAGCCTGGGTCAAGCCGTCCATCCAACACGTGTGTAATCACGCCGTCATCGCCATCGATCACGTCCAGCACCGTGCGGCCACCAAGTGTGCCCACGTCGAACGGCTGCCCTCCAGACGTGGGATAGAACGCCGTGGTGTCCAGCACGACCTGCGCACCGCCTGCGTCGAGAGGTGCCGACGACACGACGGTCGCCTCGAACGTGGTTCTCAACGCGTCGGTGTAATAGATGCGATGGGTCATGCGGGATCCTGGACTCCGGCTTCGGCAAAACCTCGCGCGCGCAGAAGGCAACTGTCGCAATGGCCGCAGGCGCTGCCGTCGGGCTGCGGGTCGTAGCAACTGTGGGTGAGGCCGTAGTCGACACCGAGTTCGGTACCAAGGCGAATGATGCCGGCCTTGGTCAAATGCTGCAGCGGCGTGAAAAGGCGCAGCGGACGGCCCTCGACTCCTGCTTTGGTCGCCAGACTCGCCAGGTACTCAAACGCCGCGATGAACTCCGGACGGCAATCGGGATAGCCCGAGTAGTCCACCGCGTTCACGCCGATGACGATGCGCTCGGCGCTGAGAACTTCGGCCCACGCGAGTGCGAGTGAGAGGAAGACGGTGTTGCGGGCCGGAACGTACGTGGACGGGATGCCGGCGTGGCCGAGGTCGTCTTTGGGAATGTCGCCTTCGCCGACAAGCGAGGAGCCCCCGAACGCTTTGAGATCCACCTCGAGTTCGACGTGACGCGACACGCCGAGCGCTGCCGCCACTCGACGCGCCGCACGCAGTTCCGCCTGATGCACCTGGCCGTACCTCAATGTCAACGCGAACAGTTCCCAACCTTCGCGCTGCGCCATTGCTGCAGCCGTGGCTGAGTCCAGGCCGCCCGAGAGCAGTACGACTGCGCGCCTGGCTTCCGTCATACGCCGCGCGTCTCCGGCGTCCAGATGAACTTGTGCACTTGCACCTGCAGGCGTGCAGGCAGGTGATCTTCCAGCATCCAGCCCACCACTTCATCGGCTCGCTGCACGCCGTGCACGGGGGAGAGAAGCACAGCGCCGGCGCGGGCGCCCAGGTCGTGTGTGGCGATGACGGTGCGCGCGTACTCGTAGTCGGTGCGATCCGCGATGACGAACTTCACTTCGTGGTCGCGCGAAATTGCGTCGAGGTTGGGCCAGTGCATCTTCCCCGCTTCTCCGCTGCCCGGGCACTTGACGTCCATGATCGCGTGCACGCCGGCGGGAAGTCGATTGATCGGCAGATGACCACCGGTTTCGACGAGCACCTCGAAGCCTTGATCAATGAGCTGCTGCATCAACGGAATGGCGTCCGCCTGGAGCAGCGGCTCGCCACCCGTCAGTTCCACCAGGTTGCAGTTCAGCGCGCACACCGCCGTCACGACATCGTCAATCGACATCTTGCGCCCACCCGTAAAGGCATACGGCGTGTCGCACCAGACGCAGCGCAAATCGCACGCGGTCAGACGCACAAAGATGCAGGGGCGACCGACGTGGGTGGACTCGCCCTGCACGGAGAGGTAGATTTCGTGGACGGTGAGCACTGTGAATGATTCTATCCGCGTCGGCACGTCGGGCTGGAACTACCCCACCGGCAAGGGTACGTGGAACGGCGTCTTCTACCCAGCGCGACGGTCGCGTGGATTTGACGAGCTGCGCTACTACGCAGAGCATTTCGACATCGTGGAGGTGAACTCCACGTTTTACCGGATGCCCGATGCGGGCATGGTCGAGAAGTGGGTGCAGCGAACACCGGTTGACTTCCAGTTCGCGATCAAGCTCTTTCAGAAGTTCACGCACCCCGACATGTATCTGGCCAGCGCCGGGGTGAAGGACTGGACGCTCTCACTGGGCGACGTGGACGCCTTTCGCGCGGGACTCGAGCCGCTGGCTGACGCCGGCAAGCTTGCGGCACTGCTGGTGCAGTTCCCGACGAGTTTTCATGCCGACGGCCCGATGCGCGAGTACTTGTCGTGGGTACTCGAGATGTTCGCCGGTTTTCCGCTCGCGGTGGAACTTCGTCATCGCAGCTGGTTCGCCCCCGATGCTGAGATCGTCGAACGACTCGCGGCCGGCCGCGCGAGTCTGGTCCTGGCCGACAGTCCGGAGGCGGAAAAGACGTCGGGAATTTTTTTCGAAGACGACTCAGCGAAAAAGATTCCCGACGTCTTTTCCGGACCTCTCTACCTCCGTCTCCATGGCCGGAATGCGGGCGCCTGGTGGAACCACGAGTCTTCGGAGGATCGGTACAACTACCTGTATTCACCCGCCGAACTGGCGCCGATTGCCGAGGCGGCCACAGAGGCCTCTCAGGCGGGGCGAAAAGTCATGGCCTTCATGAACAACCACTTCTCGGCGAAGGCCGTCGCCAACGCCGCGATCCTTCGCTCGCAGTTGGGACAGGCGGCGCCCGGGTTATATGAACGCGAGATGGTCCATCGATACCCCGACCTGGACGGGATCGTGACTACTTCGGGACTGCCTCTTTGATCGTGGCGTTCTTGATCACGTCGGCAATCTGAATCGTGTCAACGGTCGGCATTCCCACCTTCACACGGCCGATGATCGTGTACTTGCCGTTGAGCGACGGGCTCGATTCCTTGATGATGTAGAACTGGCTGTGAGCCTGCGCCGGATTCCCGGAATGGGCCAGGCCGACGATGCCACGCACGTGGATCAGCTTCTTCGAAATCTCAGCCACTCCGATAGTGGGCGTGTGCACGTTCCGGCCCCACCAGTCCTTCTTCGTCACATCCCTCGACGTCACATCGCCCACCTGAATGAGCGAACGCTCGGACCGATGGAACCGCTGGCCGCGATAGAAGCCTTTTTGCACCAGGTCCACGATGTAGTCCACGCTTCTGGGCGCATCGCCGCGCAGCAATTCGATCTCAATCACACCCTTCGCCGTGTCGAGGACCAGCGTCGGATTGCCAGCCGCCTGAACCGCGGCACCAGCACCAGCCTCCGTCACTGGCGTCACAGGCAAAGCCAGCACCATCGCGCTTCCCGCCACGGTCAACAACGCCATCATTCCCGTTACAAATCGTCCAGTCATGCGCGGCTCTCCTTTGTCACGCCCGGCTTTCCTTAATCACACCCATACGTGGACACCGCGCGGACACCACACACGCGCGGCACCGCGGATAGACCGGCTTGCATACATTCTGGCCCCAGGTGACCAGATACAGATTCACATCGGGCCACCATCTGCGCGGCACCACCTTGTAGAG
>JBKJJZ010000057.1:0-6232 GCA_046597705.1 Vicinamibacterales bacterium
ACTTCCAGGTGTTCAGAGAGTTTCGCGGAGCCTCCTACTGCAAGCGCTATGAATTGCTGCTGAGGAAGCTGGTGCGGGAAAAGCTGTACGACTGCGCCGCGTTTATCACGACCTCCGCTGAAAGCGGTTCAGTTGGGGATTACGCAGAGCCGGCGTCGGATCTCACCATGAAGATGTTCCTTGCCAACCTCGGGGGCCATGCTGCCGCCTACATTGCGGGCAAGTAGATGTCCTTCCAGCCATCCCTAGACTTGCCGGTACCGCTTGATTCGGGCGCATACGCGTACGGCACCCGCGCGAGCGGCGGGACTCATGGAGTTGTTCTAACCAAGCGCCACATCGTTGAACTGATCCTTGACCTTGCCGGCTACAGCGCGACTACTGATCTCGGCGCAAAGAAGATGCTGGAGCCATCCTGTGGGCATGGCGCCTTTCTGCTTGCTGCCGTGTCGCGTCTGCTCGTCTCAGCTCGGGCCCATGGCCGTGATATCACCGACCTTGGCCTTGCCTTGGCGGCATTCGACATTGATGAAACCCATGTTGACCGGACGCGCGCACTCTTGCTCGACCTTCTCGAAGTCAACGGTGTAGATCGCGTGTCTGCCCAACGACTCACTCAACAGTGGGTCAACCACGGGGACTTTCTCTTGGCGCCCCTTCCTCATCGATTCGATGTTGTCGTGGGCAACCCTCCGTATGTCAGAATCGAGCAGTTCTCGCCGCAGTTGCAAGCCGAGTACCGGCGCCGCTTCCGGACAATCTTTGACCGAGCCGATCTCTACGTCGCCTTCATCGAACGAAGTCTGGACCTGCTGTCAGAGGCAGGGGTCCTGTCCTTTATCTGTGCGGACCGCTGGACTCTGAATCAGTACGGACGCCGTTTGCGGGAATTCATCGTCTCGAACTTCCATGTGCACACTTACGTCGACCTCCATCAGGCGTCGCCATTTGATTCTGACGTCATCGCATATCCGTCAATCTTCACTATTGGTCGTGAACGATCCCTGCGGGGGACTCGTGTCGCGACTTTGGCCACGGGCGGGCCTGAAGAGTGCGCCGCGGTTCTGTCGGCGATAGCTAGCTCAGCACCGACGGAGGGAGTGAGCGCGTATCCCCAGTGGTTTGTGGGCGAGTCGCCTTGGGTTCTGTCTTCACCTGACCATCTCGAGACTCTTCGGTTGCTGGAACGCCGGTTTCCCTTGCTGGAAGACGCTGGTCGGGCCGCAGTGAGGATCGGAGTGGCCACGGGGTGCGATTCCGTCTACGTTGTTCCAGCAGACGCTGACATAGAACCCAGTCGCCTTGTGCCCTTGGTGATGAGGGACGACATCAGATTGGGCCAGATCAAGGACGCGCGCAGGTGCGTGATTAATACAGCCGATGAAAGAGGACTGATCTCGCTGGACAACTATCCGAGGTTGAAAAGTTACTTCGAAACAAACGAACTTGCGATACGTCATCGTCACGTGTCGAAAGACAACCGAATCGGCTGGTTCAAGACAATTGATCGCGTTTATCCCGAGCTCGTGTCGAAGCCCAAGTTGCTGATTCCAGACATCGCTGGCGCGAACGAAGTCGCCTACGACAAAGGCAGTTTCTACCCGCACCATAATCTGTATTTTGTGATCGGTGAGGGCTGGGACCTTGAGGTTCTCGGCGGCTTACTCAGCTCGCGCATGGCGCTCTTCTTCGTGTGGTCCTATGCCGTAAAAATGCGGGGCGGCTATCTGAGGTTTCAAGCTCAATACCTCAGACGGATTAGAATTCCGGATCCTGAACACATTTCGAGCGAACTCCAGGACGGATTGCGAAACGCCTTCAGAGCTAGGGATTTTGCCGCGATTGATGAACTTGCCTGCGCGACCTATGGTTTGGCGAGCATTCCGGACTTTGCGTTTGTCGATACTCGCAAGTGAGTCCAGGGGCTGAGGTAGAGCCGAAGAGCGTCGCCAGCTGGAATCGAACAGTGACTCTGCTGTTGCGTTTGACGGGCATGTGCCTCGTCTTCAGTGTGCTGTGCCCCGCCACCGCTGCCGGTCAGGCGACCGGCACATTGACGGGAACCGTGGTCGCCGAAACCGGCCTCGCGCTTCCCGGTGCGCTCGTCACCGTAACAGGGAAGACACCGGCGCCCAGACGCGAGGTCACTGCCGACGATCAGGGCAATTTTCTTTTCGCTGATCTTCCACCGGCGCGCTACTCCGTCACGGCATTGGCAGCGGGTTTCACCATCACCGGAGCGATTGAAGTCACATTGGCGGCCGGGCAGACCCGGCGTGTGGTTCTCGAAATGCGCGTGGCCAGCGTCACGGAGACCGTGACGGTCAAAGCCGACAGGAGTGCCGCCTCGGCCGCACCGTCGATCCTGACCGTGACTCCAGAGAATGTCTCCACGGTTGCGGGCGCTGCTGAGAACGTGTTCAAGGTCCTTCAGACGTTGCCTGGTGTCACGGCCGTCAACGATTTCGACAGCCGCCTCTCGGTCCGAGGCGGCGGACCGGACCAGAACCTTACGGTGATGGATGGTGTGGAGATCCATAACCCGTACCGATTGTTCGGGCTTGTCAGCGCGTTCAATCCAGAAACCGTCGAAGCCTTCGAGCTCACCGCGGGCGCATTTTCGGCCAAGTATGGCGATCGCCTGTCGTCCATCCTGACCATCGACAACCGCGCCGGCAATCCGGCGCGTCGCGCCACCGGCAGCGCGACTCTCGCTCTCACCGACGCCAACGTCGTCGCCGAAGGACGAATCCCCGGATCATCGCAAGGGTCATGGCTCGTCACCGGCCGGCGGACCTACTACGACCTGGTGGCGGAGAAATTCGTCGATGCCGACCTGCCATCATTCACTGACCTCCAGACGAAGGCGGTCTGGCGCCTCGGCCGTGGCGGGCAACTGTCGGTGTTTGGCCTGCGGAGCCGCGAAAGCACGGACGCGGACTTCGGTGATGACGGTCCCGAGTATGCGGTCATCAACACAAAGGCCCGGAATGACCTGGTGGCGGTTTCGTGGCAACAGGCGTTTGGCTCCAGGGTGTCGAGCCGGACAGTAGCGTCGTGGTATCTCAATCGCGATGAGATCGACTTTGACGCGCGGTTCGAAACGGGCTCGCGCCGCTCGAACCTCCCCGATGGTTTCGGTCTGGAATCACTGTCCGACGTGATCTTCAGGCGACGCCTCTCAGTGCGGGACGCGGCGATCAGGCAGGACACCACCATCCGCCTGGGACGCGCCCATCTGCTTGATGCCGGCGTCGAAGCTCACGTGCTGGCCACGCGATGGGGTTGGCGCATCGACGGCGAGCGCAATCCCGGCGCCGTAAACGGTTCAAGCGTTCAGGGCGGCACTGGGCTGCCTTCCGTGCTGGATTCGGCGAGGGATTCCTGGCGTCTTGGCGCCTGGCTGTCCGACGTCTGGACGCTGACGCCGCGGCTGCGCCTGGAACCTGGACTTCGGTTGGACACGACCAGTGTGACTGGCCGCGCATCGCTTTCGCCACGCGCCGCACTGGTGGTGGACCTGACGGGCCGGACGCGCCTGCGCATCGCGGGCGGTGCATTTACCCAAAGCCCGGGCTACGAAAAACTCCTGCAGTCTGATTACTTCGTCAATCTCACCAGTGAGAATGACGCGAAGGTGCGATCAGAGAAAGCGCGCCATGCGGTGCTGGGACTTGAACATACGATCGCGCCTGGCGTGGTCGCGCGCGTCGAGGGCTACTACAAATCGTTCCGCGATCTCGTCATTGGCCGGCTTGAAACACAGGCGGAGACTGACGCGCGCACGTCGGTCTATGACTTTCCCGGAAGCTTCGCCTCACAGGTTCCGCGCGAGGCCCAGATTCTGAGTGCGCCGGTCAATGGCGGCAGCGGCAGCGCGTCAGGTATAGAGGTTTACCTCGCGCGCCAGTCGGTGTCTTCGGCCAATCGCGCGCTCACGGGGTGGGTGTCGTACGCGCGGAGTCGCGCGGAAAAAACGCTCTACGGATTGACGATGCCTGCTGACTACGACCGGCCTCATGCGTTCAGCCTGGTGACGAACCTGCGCGTGAATTCCACGATCGAGATCGCCTCCACCGTGCGCGTGCAGTCCGGGTTTCCCTATTCGCCGCCGGTAGGCGTGCGCGTTGCCGCCGTGGCAGACGTGCTGGATGCCGATCGCGATGGCAACAAAACCGAGTTGGTGCCTCACTTCGCGGGAGGAGCCCTGCTCTGGACGCTTGACGCCGGCGGTGTGTCGAACCTCAACTCGGCACGTCTGCCCGCGTTCTCCCGCGTTGATGCCCGAATCACGTTCCGTCCGGGGTGGAAAGGCCGACGCTGGCATTTCTACCTTGATGTCATCAACCTGCTCAAGAAGGAAAACGCTTCAGGGTTCGACGCGCAGCTGGCGTATGACCCGAACTCCGATCGCCCGCGCATCATCTTCGAGCGAAGGAACAGCCTGCCTCTGCTGCCCTCCCTTGGGATTCGCTACAAGTTCTGACTAGCGGACGATGATTTCCTTCTGCTCGCCGATCGCAAGTTCGAATGGGACCGTTCGCCCCTTTGCCTCTTCCAGCGCCGCGTTGACGATGCGTGTGCCTTCGGGAAATGCTGCGGCATGGTAGGTGCCGGGCGGTAGTCCCGTGACTGTGAAGACACCTGCGGGAAGAATGGAGGTGACCTTCACGCGACGAGTCCCGCCGCCAGTCCAGTGCCGGCTGTCACTCGAGAACACCACCACGCTGCCCGCGGCCATCCCGATCACTCGGCCCTGAACGGTGGTTGCCACGTCGGTCACCGTGAGTAAGGCATCCATCACGTTGCCCGAGAGCTCCACTGGACGATCGAGAGAGTCCTGACCGTTGAGCACGCCTGAGAGCGGCACCCACGTCACGGCGGCCGGAGCCAACGTCAACACGTACGGACCACCCGGCACGCGCGGAATGGAAAACGTTCCATCCGCCGACACCGGCACTCGCAGGAGCGGTGACCCAGAGGTCAGCGGAGAGGGTGTCAGTGAGACGGTCAATGTGGTCACGACGTCAGGGCCGGCAGGCACGCGGGTCGGCCGCAGATCAACGCGCCCTGACACCGTGATGAACGGCTTCAATGTGAATGCCAGGGACGCCGAACCCCTGACACTGACGGATTCGCGCGCCCAGCCTGAGATTCCTGAATGGGTGAAGACGTAATCGCCGTCCTGAATGTCCGCGAAGGTGTAGATTCCAGCGGAATCGGGTATCGCGCGCAATCCGTTGCGCTGGCCGAACTGTTCTGGTACCGCCACGGGCATCAGGAATGCATGGAACATGCCCCGCACATTCGGATCCGGCGGTCCCAGATTCACCGAGACCGTTGATACCGGACCACGGTGAACCACGAAATCTATTGCGCCAGTTTCACCCGCGTCGATCGTGACTACGCGCGCAGCTCGTGTTGAGACGACGCCGGGATAATACGTGGTCCAGAGCGCCACACGTCGGCCCGACGGATCGGTCTCTGCCGGAATGATGCGCGCCGACGATTCGTCGAATCTGTTCATGTCCAGATTCCATGGAATCGCGCCCACCACATACGCGCCGGGCTGCAGGCCCGCAATGCGATACGCGCCTGTCGCATCAGTCGTCGCCGGGGGCCCGATCGGCAGAAACGCCGATGTGGCCGGGGCGGCCGGAGATTGCCTGCGGCCCGCCTGCACCGGGATGCCCGGCAGCGGCCGCCCCTGTGGATCCGTGAGGACACCTGTGATCGATGCGGGGCCGGTCATCGGCCGGGGTCCGGCCGGTGTTGTTCCCGGTCGTCGCGGCGCGCCCGGCGGCGGTCCGCCAGGCCCGCCCATCAGCATCGTGGTGGAAACCGTCGCCGTGACCAATCTGATCGCGTGAGTCGGCTCCGCGATCACTTCCACGATCAGCGTCATCTGCGCGGACCCTTGATTGGGTGTGAGCGTGAGGGGGAAGGCGCGCGCCGAAACCCGTTGCACGGTGGCGGCAGCAGGCCAGTCTTTCAACTCTGCCGCCGAGGCCACCACCACTCGATAGGCGCCGGCGGGAACGGCCGGCCACTGGAACCGGGCATCTGGAGCGGTGACGGGCCGCAGTTGCTGAAGCTCCGGCGTGTCTGGAATCGCACCCGTGCCGGTAAGCAACGCGACGACCGCGTCAAGCACGGGTTCGCGCGTGGCGGTGGTCACCGTTCCGGCCACCTGGAATGTCTGGACTTGCGCCGACATCACCGGCAGCGCCCC
>JBKJJZ010000074.1:0-8246 GCA_046597705.1 Vicinamibacterales bacterium
AGGTTCGAGGTTCGAGGTTCGAGGTTCGAGGTTCGAGGTTCGAGGTTCGAGGTTCGAGGTTCGAGGTTCGAGGTAGGGCGTGGCTTTAGCTGCGCCAACTGGCGCCCCTGAAGGGACGCCCTACGTACTACAGGACATGACTGACATCGACGTCCGCCGCCTTGGCCAGATCGACTACCAGACCGGCGTGACCTTGCAGGCCGCGCTGGTTGAAGATCGCCGCGCGGGTCGCATCGGCGACACGCTGCTGCTGCTCGAACATCCGCCCGTCATCACGCTCGGCGTCAAGACCCGCCACGGGGCGAAGCACATCATCGCGTCAGTGGAAGAACTCGCGCGGCAGGGTGTGACCGTTCATGAGACGGGGCGGGGCGGCGACGTTACCTACCACGGTCCCGGGCAGCTCGTTGGCTATCCCATCTTCGATCTCAAACCGGATCGATGCGATGTCCACAAGTACGTGCGCGATCTCGAGGAAGCGCTGATCCTGGCGCTTCGTGAATTCGGCATTGAGGGCGGAAGGGTGAAAGACCTGTCCGGCGTGTGGGTGGGCGCGGAAGGCCAGGAGAGAAAGATCTCGGCCATCGGCGTCCGTATCAGCCGGTGGATCACCAGTCACGGCTTCGCGCTCAACGTCGCCACCGACCTTCGCCACTTCCAGCTCATCGTTCCTTGCGGTATCGCTGACCGGGGCGTCACATCGGTCGAGGGTGAACTGGGCCGAGGTGTGCCGATGGCCGAAATCGAGTCCGCGATCGTGCGAGGCTTTGAAGCGGTCTTTGTTTGAAGCGCGCCAGCTGACAAGGTGCCGTACGTAGGGCGTGGCTTCGGCCTCCGCGCAAGGCTACGGCCGACTCGCCGAAGCATAGCGAAGGCGGTCAGCCGCGCCAAATTGACGCCCCTGAAGGGACGCCCTACGTATCGCACCTTCTGTCGGCTACACCGCACCCACGGTGCAAGACATTCGCATCGCGCGGTAGCGCCGGACCGATGTCCAATCCGTTTTACGCGCGCGTGAGCGCGTTCAAGAAGTCCCCGTGCTCCTGCTGGCTCAACGACGCCTTGTGCCGCGCGAGGACACGGCCGTTTCCGAGCGTGACACCGAGCAACGCGGCGCGGTTGCGGACGCCGAACTCGCGCTCCACGATCACTACCGCAGGAACGTGAGCGCGCGAGCCTGAGAGCAGCCCTTCGACCACAAGCGCGGTCGCCGCGGCGATTGCATAGGGACCGGTCGGCCACAACCCCTTCAACTGCTGCGAGATTGTGGCCAGCCGATGCGGCAGTACGCGATCCGTGATCAGCGCGCCGCCAATCGTCGCGCTTGACCACGCGACGACGAACGCGGGCGGGCGACCCGTGACGACGAGGGAGACGTCAGCGCCAGAGCCACTGACTTCGAGCGCCACGAGGGCGCGCACCGCGCCACCCAGCGCAGCCGCAGCCGTGCCGATAATCCGGTCGGCAGGCACGCCAAGCTCCTGCGCCGAGGCTTCCATCAGCCATGTCTGCCCCGGCCCGGCGAATACGAATGGTCCTGTTGCGCCCGCGCTCACCAGATGACGAACAAGAGCCAGGCCGCGGTCGCCTTCCCACTCGCCGGACTCATGACGATCGGCGATGACAATGACGCCGGCCCCAGCAGCGGCGAGAACGTTACCGTCGCCTGACACGCGCGTGTCATAACCCTCGACTGGGCCCGATTGCCTGATGTCCAGAGCCTTGCCCGCCGCAACGCTTGCAGCCGCATCGATCAGGCATACGTCCCAAACCCGCGCGCGTCGCGCCAGAGTGTGCGCGATGCTCGCGCCGATAGGACCGGCTCCGAGGATGGCGACAGTTGACATGCCGCCACCATTCTAGCCGTCAGGTTATGTGTTACGCCCGTCGGATCAGGACCGCGATGATCCCACCCAACGTGCCCATCATGGCGATGAGGCTGCTGAGAAGGATGCCGGTCTGCCAGCGGAAATGGCGCGACATCTTTTCGTCGATTGCATCGAACCGATGATCTACCCGCTCAAAACCCCTGTCCATACGGTCTTCAAGCCGGCCCACACGATCCTCGAGCCGGCCCACACGCACGTCCAGCCCCTGAACACGTTGGTCCAAGCCCGCAACCGCTTCCCTGAGGCCGCCGATTACCTGCGTGTGTTCTTCCATCGTCCGCTCCACCCGCGCAACTCGCGGTTCAAATTGAATCACGATCCACCTCACCTTACCGTCGTCGTCGACGACGACGCAATAGTTGTTTGTCAGGCTTGTGCAGAGCAGGATCGATGCCGGGTCAAAACAGCCGTAAATCGAAGTGTGTTAGAAAGACGATTGCAGATTCTGCAACGCAGCCATGACACAAATCACCTATCGCGTGGGCAACGACATCCCCCTGGACATCGTAAAGACCCTCTATGAAGACTCGACACTTGGCGAGCGGCGACCGATCAACGATCCGGGCACGCTGGCTGCGATGATGCAGCACGCGAATCTGGTTGTGTCCGCGTGGGAGGGCGAGGACCTTGTGGGTCTCTCACGAACCCTGACGGACTTCGCCTACGTGGGCTATCTAGCCGATCTCGCTGTGCACGCGCGCTGCCAGCGGCAGGGTATCGGTATCGGGCTCATCGAACACACGCGTGCGGCAATGGGACCGAAGTCGAAATTGATACTGCTCGCCGCGCCCGCAGCGGTCGATTACTATCCTCGAATTGGCTTCACACATCATCCTCAAGCGTGGATTCTCTCCGCCACGGATCCATTTCCCACAAAGGCTCCGCGATGACATGTGCCATCACTGATTTTCCCGAACCACGAACCCTCCAAACGCTCTCCGCGAGCCTGCCGCATATCCGGCAGTCACCCACGCTTGAAGGTACACTTGCGCTCATCGTGCGGCGCCCTCAAGTTGATGCGCGGGAGGTGTTGCCGGAAGCCGACCTGAACACGATTGAGGGACTCGCCGGCGACACATGGAACCAGCGCGGGAGTTCGCGAACAGTGGACGGATCGCCGCATCCGGACATGCAGCTCAACCTCATGAACGTTCGCGTGGTCGAAGCGGTGGCCGGAAGCATGAAGCGGTGGCCGCTTGCCGGTGAGCAGCTCTACGTGGACCTGGATCTGAGCCAGGCGAATCTGCCTCCAGGCACTCGGTTGTCGATCGGCAGCGCGGTGATCGAAGTGACGCCGCAGCCTCACACTGGTTGTGCAAAGTTCTCCGCCCGGTTCGGGTTGGACGCTCTGAAGTTCGTGAACTCGACCGAAGGTCGCGCGATGGGCCTGCGAGGCGTGAACGCCAGGGTCATCACGCCTGGTCGAGTCCGTGTCGGGGACTCTGTTCGAAAGGTTTAGAGCAGAAGGCGCGTGTCACCGCGTGACGATGGGCGAACATTCGGCGCAGGCCGATGAGGACCGCCCATCCGAAGACCGCATTGACCAGCGAACCTCCGCGAAGTGCAAAAGTCAGGCGATCGGTCAGGCGGCAACGCCCGCCTTCGTCAAGGAATTCATGGCGATGTACCCACAGTGCAAATGGACCGCTGACCTGCTCGTCCACAAATAGCCGATCCTGTTCAAACTCCGTGTGATGAGCCACCCACGTGACTGGACCAATCCTGATGACCACACGGGCGCCGGTCCGGATGCCTCCACTTCGACTGACGACGCGGATGGGTGGAAACGACGGTGACAGCAGGGCGAGCGCGTCCTCCCGTTCGTGAAACGCGAACACCTCCGGGACCGACGCGTCGATCAGGCTGCTCTTCACAAACGTCGGCACAACTGCCATGTTAGACCTATGCACACAGCCATCGTCACCGGCGGAACAAAGGGAATTGGATACGGCATCGCGGAAGCGCTGCTTGTTGCGGGCGGCAAGGTGATGATCACCGGGCGCGACGCACGTGGAGTCGAGGACGCCGTTACCCGATTGGGAACCCATGCCGCGGACAAAACGCGCGTGATGGGGCAGGCAGTTGACGTGCGCCAGCGCGGCGCGGTTGATGCGCTGGTGGCCGAGACAGTGAAAGCATTCGGATCACTGAACACCCTCATCAACAACGCCGGAGTCGGCGTGTTTGCCGCGGTGGAGGAGACGACGGACGAAGACTGGGCCCGCGTCATCGATACGAACCTGACCGGCGTGTTTTATTGCTCGCGGGCGGCGATCCCCGTCATGCGGCAGGCGGGCGGCGGCTGGATCATCAACATCGCTTCTCTGGCCGGGCGGAACTACTTTGCGAATGCCTCGGCCTACTGTGCGTCAAAGGCGGGTCTCGTGGCATTCAGCGAAGCGCTGATGCTTGAAGTGCGCAACGACAACATCCGTGTCAGCGTCGTCATGCCCGGTTCGGTCGCAACTGAGTTCGCGGGACCATCAGGTCACCAGACGGACGAGTCGTGGAAGCTCACTGCCGCTGACATCGCGGAGGTCGTGATGGACCTGTTGCGCCACCCGTCGCGGAGCCTGCCGAGCAAGGTGGAGATTCGACCGGCGCGGACAAAGTAGGGATTGTCTTCCGCCGCGGCTTCGGCGAGCCGAACCTCTGTCAGCCGCCCGAGCGTGCGCGGTAGGCTGCGTAGGCGATGATGGCGACGATGATGAGAAGAACGATGCGGCCGACGCCCATGAGCCGCGTGCCGGCGACATTGCGCGTGCCCTTGGCTTGGCCCATGACCGCGGCCACAACGGCGATGATCACGGCGAGTATCAGCCAGGTAAGCCAGGTCATGCCGCAAGCATACTCTCTAAACAGACGCCGCCTCGAAGTCCGTGCCCGGAGCAGTGGCGACGCGGCCCCTGCGTACTGCAGCGCGCCGTATTCCATCCAGATCTTGCCGGCCTTGGCCGAGATCTTCCGGTTGGCCATGCGGACACTTTAGACAGATGGGACTTCGGCGAACAATCTTCCACTCAGTCGCACCGGAGAGTGTCGGCCGGATTGACTCGCGTCGCCCGTCGGGCCGGAATCCATGTTGCCAGCACAGCCGCGATCACCATGATGCCTGCGGTTTGCAGATAGGCCACCGGGTCAAAGGGGCTGAGGCCGTAGAGGTAGCTACGCAATAGTTGCGCGCCCGTGGCCGCCAGTCCAACACCAATGACCAGGCCGCTGAGCACTGAGCGCCGAGTGGTTCGCAGGACCAGCGCCACGACCTGCGAGGCTTGCGCACCGAGCGCCATGCGAATACCGATCTCGCGGCGGCGTTCTGCGACAGCCTGCGTAAAAAGGCTGAAAGCGCCAATCGTCGCCAGAAAGAGGCCGATAGCCCCGATGCCCCACGCAACCCGGCTACCGATTCGCGCGATGAACAGGGCGTCTTCGAGAATCTCTTTCAGTGGCCGGGCCGACAGGGTCACTTCCGGATCGATACGGCTGACCGTGTCATGCAAACGATCAATTACAGCAGGATCCAGGCTGCGGACGAGCACGATGTCTTTGAAGTATTGCGACGCTGAGTAGGCCACCGGATCCGTTCGCGCAAGGGATCTCACCGGCAGGTCCGGCGCGATACCGACGACAACCCGTGTGTGGAAGTCATCTGAACGGATACCCTCCGTCAGCGACCTTCCAATCGGGTTTTCTCCCGGCCAGAACATCTCTGCTGCCTGACGACTGAGGACGAGTTCACTCTCGTTTCGAGGATCGAATGTCCGCCCTGCCAGGAGCCGTATGCCAAGCACGTCAAAGTGGTTCGGGGTGACGCCCCTGGCCGCCGGGAATCGGACCGGTGCGTCCGGGTTCTTTCGGAGCGGAATGCCGTATCGATCGTCGATGACCGGGGGGTCCTGATTGAGGGCAATGGGAGGCCAGTCGGGCGAGCGCGTTGCCTCGAAGAGCTGCTCGTAAAGCGCCTTCCGTCTCGGTCCCTGAGAACCCGCTGAGAACTGCACCGAGACTTCCTGAAAGTCTCCAATTACAAACCCAGGGTCGGCCCCGGACGCATGTCCAATAGCCCGGGTTAGCAAGCCCGCGGCCGTCAACAGCATCATGGCCAACGCAATCTGCAACGCCAGCAGACCGCTCCGCAGGCGAGCCGAAGTGGCGGTAAGCCCGTGCCGCTCGCCGGTCAGCGAAGACACACTGACTCGCGTGGCACGAAGGGCGGGCGTGAGGCTGCAAACGAGTGCGGTGAGCAGGGACATGCCGAAGGCAAAGCCGAAAGTCTTGGCCGTCGGTGCATAGAAGCCCGCTGCCTCAAACGGTTCTGGAAAGAGCGTCACCACAACTCTGGGAACGGCAATCACGATCGCGAGGCCCAGTGCCCCGGCGCACAGCGACAACACACCGGTCTCCGTAACCAGCTGCCGAACCACTCGCCATCGACTCGCGCCCAGCGATAGCCGAACAGCGATTTCCCGCTGACGGGCGATTGCACGCGCCAGGAGAAGGTTGCCGACGTTGGCACAGGCGACAAGTTGAACCAGAATCAATCCAACGAAGACCAGCCCGACCACCTGTAACATTTCGCCTCTGCGGCCCGGCCGCGTGTCTTCAAAGCGGAACGAGATCAGGGGAAGCCCTTGGCTGGATCGGTATGCTGCGCTGAGTTGACCGAGCTCCGCAATCGCTTGTGACTGCGTAACTCCTTCTGCCAGACGGCCGAGTGTCGCGTGGGGAAACTGGCGATGGCGCGGGTCTTTATATTCGGCGAGTGATACGGTTCGCCATACCTCAGTGCGGCTATCGTGGCCGTCCAGGAACGAGCCCGCGACGACTCCGACGATCGTAAAGGACGTTCGTTCAAGGCGCATCGCCTTTCCGACGGTCTCGGGGTCCCTGTGAAAGCGTCTCGTCCAGAGGCTCTCGCTGATGATGATGAGGTTGGATGGAGCAGACGACGTGTCTTCTCCCGTAAGGAACGACCGCCCGGCGACCATCGGGACCCCGAGCAAATCAAAATAGTTGGCCGAGACGAGCATGGAGCCTACCCGTTCGAACGAATCGCCCTCGTAGAACAGGCGGGCTCGGCCACCGCGCACAGTCAACGACAATTGCCGGAACGTTCGCGAGTGCTCCCGCAGGTAGCGGTGTTCCGGAACTGACATGCCCGCGAAGTCGCCGCCAGCGGACGCAGCGGACCGGACATAGAGCAATGAATCCGGACTGGGTACTCGCCACGGCCGGAAGAACGCGGCATCGGCCACCGTGAACACAGTCGTCACCAGGCCCAGGCCAAGGCCCAGCATCAGGATGGTCCCGATGCCGAACATCGGTTGACGACGGAATGCGGCAACCGCGTAGCGCGCATCTTGCCAGCCCTGCTCGAGCCACTGAGCAACCCAGACGGACCGCGCTTCCTCACGCATGTAAGTGACATTGCCCAACGCGCGCGCCGACGTGAGGCGGGCGTCCGCCGGTGCGACACCCGACGCCTCGACCTCGTCCTGCTTCATCGCGCGATGGGCTTCGATTTCGCGCGCGAGATCGCGCTCGAAATTGCGGTACTTCAAGCGGGCGCGAAGGCGGCGTAATGAGCTGAACATGGAAGGTCCTTCGGCGCTTCAGTCGTGACGCAAGGTAATGGCTGGATTGACACGGGTGGCCCGCCGAACAGGAATCCAGAGCGCCAAGAGCGTGGCCGCACCAAGAATCGCCGAGACCTGGACGTAGGCCAGAGCGTCAAACGGCTGTAGTCCGTACAGCCGGTGTTGCATCAGAAACGCGGCGATCATGCACAACGCAAAGCCGATGACGATGCCGAGTGCCGAGGCGCGCTGACCCGAGCGCAGCACCTGCATCCCGACAGGGAGTGCCCGGCCCCCGAGCGCGATGCGGATGCCAATCTCGCGCCGACGTTCTTCGACGCCATATGAGAAGACACCGTAGATTCCCAGCGTCGAAATGAACAGCGCGGCCGCACCCACCAGCCAACCGACGCGGCTGGCGTTCTCGGCTTCGCTGAAACTCTCACGCACCACCTGCCGAAGCGGCGTCGCCACCAGCACCGCCGACGGTTCCAGTGCCCGACTGATGGCACGCAGGTGTTCCAACGCATCAGGCGTCGAAGTCGATACCAGCGCGAGCGGAAGGCTCGATGAGTGCGAATAGGCGACCGGCTCGAATTGACCGACTGACCTGACTGGCGTGTCCCGAGCCACGCCAACCACCGTGACAGTAACGGGCGTTTTGGACCCTAGCCTGGTCAACGTCCGGCCGACGGCGCCGCCATCGGGCCACAGGCTGCGGGCCGCCAGTTCGCTGAGCACCAGCTCAAGGCCTTCACTGCCAGGCGCTGGAGCCCGGCCT
>JBKJJZ010000103.1:0-2985 GCA_046597705.1 Vicinamibacterales bacterium
CCCTTCGGGGGGAGAAACGGACAAAAAAGACGTCGGGAATTTTTTTCGGACAAAAAGATCCCCGACGTCTTTTTCTTATTTTTTGACGGGGACTGGCGCGAGGCGGTGGGTGAGATCGAACGTCGTGATGTGCAGGTTCAGGGACTTGCCGACCCTGAAGCCGACGGCGCCGTCGGTGACGACATCAGCCCGTGACAGGCGCGCCACTTCCTTGTCGTTCACGCTGAAGACCACGTCGGTGGCCCCGGCCTCCACGCTCAGCGCATTCTTCATCGCTTCGGTGCCGGCCTGAGGCAGGGCCGCCGCATTGCTCTTCCAGTCCACGAGCGTCGTCGTGCTCGTGCCGGAACGCTTGAGGATTGCCGCGCGACCATCGCGGCGCAGGACGAACGCGGTGTAGGTGGGTGCGGTAGACGTCTGATCCATCGCGCGTCCGCCAATGAACAACCCGTACTCTTCCTGGTTGTCGCCGGGGAACAGGAAGATCTCGGAGCGGATCGAGAAGTTGCCACGGCCCTCGTGCGAAGGGTCAAACAACAGCACCCCCGGATTTGTGGTCACGTGCCAGCCAGGTGCCATGCCCACGTAGAACCAGTGGGTGGCGGCCAGTGTGCCGCTCGCCTCCGTTACCGTAGCGGGTGAGTCGGTCCGCCATTTCCAGTCGGTCGGCGTCTTAAGCTGGAAACCGGCCACGCCAGCGCTCAACAACCCAGCCATCAACGTCACCGTGATCATTACTCTGCGCATTTTCAACTCCAGGAATCGCAGGGTCCCAGGACCCGCTGGTATTCTCTTACACACCAGGGGCGAGCGCCTTTTTCGGGGGTCAGATGGAACCAATTAACGATCTCGATCGCCTGGCTGACGAACTCGAACACGTGAATCGAGACCTGCTGGCCAGAGGCGCTGGACTCGAAGTGCTGCTGCGGATGATGGCCGAACGCCAGGCGAGTGACCTGCTGCTGGTGGCCGGCGAACCGCCGGTCTTCCGCGTGCACGGCGTTGTGCATCGCGCGGAGGCCGCCCTGCTCGATGGCGAGGACATCGAACAACTCATCACCCGATGCTGCCGGCGCACGCACAGCGGGCGTTTCGTGAGACACGCATCGCAGATGCGTCGATCCGGCTTCCTGACGTTGGCCGGTTTCGTGTGAACCTGCACTTGGAGCGCGGGCGCGCGGCAGCCGTGGTTCGGATGCTGCCCACCCTCGTGCCCAGGCTCGCGTCGCTGAATCTGCCTCCAGGCACTGAATCGCTGTCCCGGCTCTCCTCGGGCCTGGTGTTGATTGGCGGCGCCACGGGGTCCGGAAAGACCACTACGATGGCGGCGCTGGTTGAGGAAATCAATCGACGCGATGCCAAGCACATCATCACGATCGAGGCTCCAATCGAATTCGAGCACACCAACCAGCGCAGCATCATTCAACAGGTGGAAGCCGGCATCGACGCGCCGGACTTTCCCACGGCCCTGCGCTCGGCTTGGCCCGGCGCCGGGTCTTCGGACCCGGGCAGTTACTTGAAGTCGAGCAGTTCGATGTCGAACACGAGCATGCCCTGGGGACGTCCGGGCACGCCTTCGTAAGCAAGCTTTGCTGGGATCCAGAAGCGGCGCTTCTCGCCCTTGACCATCAGTTGCAGGCCTTCAATCCATCCGGGGATGAATTGGTTCGCCCGGTACTCAAGGGGCTGGCCCTTATCGAGGGAACTGTCGAACTTCTCGCCGTCTTCCATCCGCCAACCGGTGTAGTGGACGAGCACCAGTGAGGTGGCCGCCGGATGGTCCGTGCCGGTGCCGGGTTTCAGCACCTTCCAGGCGAGGCCGGTCTGGCTCTTCTGTGCATCGGCAGGCATCGCAAGGTCGCCGCCGCCCGCGCCCCCGGCCCCGCATCCCGCTACAGTTGCTATGGCGAATAGAACGGCACACAGTCGTCGCGTCATGTGTGCCATCTTATCTCGACAGTAAATGACCCCCAAGTACGCACATCTGCTGGACCGCACCGTCCGCTATCTGGAAGCAGGAGAGGGCCGCCCGTGCATCCTCATCCATGCATTTCCCCTCAGCGCTGACCAGTGGCTGCCGCAACTGCACCGCGTGGCGAAGGGGTGGCGCCTCATCGCGCCAGACGTTCGTGGCTTCCGCGGCACGGGCCAAGCCTTTCAAGACGTGGGGCTCGATAGCTCCACGATGGCCACGCATGCGGCTGATGTGCTGGGTCTGATGAACCATCTGGACCTCGATAGCTCCGTGGTCGGCGGACTGTCGATGGGTGGTTACATCACGCTGGCCTTGGCAAGAGTGGCCGGCCGCCGGCTCGACGGACTCTTGCTTGCGGACACCAAGGCACCAGCCGACAACGAGGCCGGGCGCGCAGCCAGGGACGCGATGATCACGCTCGTGCAGGAGAAGGGCGTCGAGGCGGTGGCCGACATGATGCTCCCGAAGCTGCTGGGCGCCACGTCGCAAGCCGAACAGCCGGAACTGGCCGATGTGCTGCGAAGACTCATCATGCTGAACACGCCGGAGGCGGTCGCTTCAGCGGTGCGCGCCATGAAGTCCAGAGATGACGCCAACGCGTGGCTGGCTTCCATCGCCTGCCCCACTCTGGTCGTGTGTGGAACAGAGGATGTGCTGACGCCGCCATCGGAGAGCGAGGCCCTGGCTTTCGCCATCCCCAACGCCGAGCTCGTGCTGCTGTCCAGAGCGGGCCACCTGTCGAACCTCGAAGCGCCGATGGCATTCACTGAAGCGCTTGGCCGGTTCCTCGGCCGGATATCATAGGTCCCTCATGCATCGAGTCTGGATCGCGCTGATCTTTTCGACTTTCGCGGTGGCGTTGTCGCCGGCGTCCAGCGCGCGTCAGGCTGAGCCCGGAGACATGCATGCGGCACTGGATCGCATCCTGGACACGTATGTGCGGGATGGCTACGTTTACTACAACGCGTTAAAGGCTGAGCGTGGCGCCCTCGATCGGTACATCGGATCGC
>JBKJJZ010000117.1:0-6411 GCA_046597705.1 Vicinamibacterales bacterium
ATCCGCTCGTTCGAAGAGGAAGTGGTGGACGTGGAAACCACCGCCTCGGAGGCCGAGGACATGGTGGAGCGCGCGCCCGTGGTCACGGTCATGGGACACGTCGATCACGGCAAGACCACACTGCTGGACGCGATCCGCAAGGCCAAGGTTGCTCAGGGCGAAGCTGGCGGCATCACGCAGCACATCGGCGCCTACTCGGTGGAAGTCAACAACCGCCGCGTCGTCTTCCTCGACACGCCAGGTCACGCGGCATTCACGATGATGCGCGCCCGCGGCGCGAAGGTGACCGACATCGTCATCCTGGTGGTGGCGGCTGATGACGGCGTGATGCCACAAACAAAGGAAGCGATTGACCACGCGAGAGCGGCGAACGTGCCGATCATCGTGGCCGTGAACAAGATCGACGTGCCCGGAGCGAACCCCGAGCGCGTCAAGCGTGAACTGTCGGAACTCGGATTGCAGCCGGAAGAATGGGGCGGCACCACGGTGACGGTGGAAGTCTCCGCCAAACAGCAGACCAATCTCGATCAGCTGCTCGAAATGATTCTGCTCGTGGCCGACATCGGCACCCACAAAGCGAATCCCATGCGCATGGCGCAGGGCACCGTCCTCGAAGCCAAGCTCGACAGAGGCCGCGGTCCGGTGGCCACGGTGCTCGTGCAGGACGGCACCATTCACGAAGGCGACCTGTTCATTGCAGGCACCGTGGACGGCAAAGTCCGCGCACTGTTCGACCACCTCGGTCGCAAGATCAAGTCGGCTGGCCCGTCGACGCCAGTCGAAATCCTGGGTCTCTCGGCGCTGCCCTCGCCCGGCGATTTGCTGCAGGTGGTGGACGACTCGCTCAAGGCCCGTCAGATCGTGACCTACCGGCAGACGCAGGCCAAGGCCAAGGCGCTTGGTGCGCGCGGCTCACGCCTCACGCTGGAATCGCTGCAGCAGCAGATGGCCGAAGGCCAGCTGAAGGAATTGGCGATCATCATCAAGGCCGACGTGCAGGGTTCGGCCGAAGTGCTGTCCGACACGCTGGCGAAGCTCAGCGAAGAACGCGTCAAGGTCCGCATCATTCACACGGGCGTAGGTGCGATCAACGAATCCGACGTGCTGCTGGCCACGGCGTCAAAGGCCATCATCATCGGCTTCAACGTCAAGCCCGACCGTAACGCCGCGGATGTGGCGGAACGCGAAGAGGTCGAGATTCGGCATCACACGATCATCTACCACGTCACCGACGAGATTAAGAAGGCGATGACGGGCCTGCTGGAACCCACGCTTCGCGAAGCGCGGATTGGTGCGGCTGCCGTGCAGCAGATCTTCAGCACGCCGAAGGCTGGCACGGTGGCCGGTTGCATGGTCACCGAAGGCCGCATCACTCGCGCGGGCGACGCACAAGCGCGTCTGTCACGTGCCGGCAAGGTTCTCTGGACCGGCCGCCTCAGTTCGCTTCGACGCTTCAAGGACGATGTGAGCGAAGTGAAGTCGGGGATGGAGTGCGGCATCAGCCTCGACCGTTATAACGACATCGAGGTGGGTGACATGATCGAGGTCTTCCACGTCGAGAAAATCGCGCAGACACTCTAGTGCCCCGAGCCAGAGATTCGCACACCATCTTCCGGGCGGGGCATCCCGCCTGGCGGCGTTGCTCCTCCTTCAAATACGCCCAGTATTCTCAGTCGTCGCGCCTGGCCATCCGGGCGCCGCGCACCGGAATATGGTGGCGAATCTCTGGCTCGGGACACTAGTGGCCCAGGGCTCTCGTCCGGAACGCGTCGGCGAGCAGATCCGCCAGGAGCTGAGCCAGATCCTGTCGCAACAGGTGCATGATCCCGGCATCGGTTTCCTGACGCTCTCGCGAGTCAAGGTCACACCCGATTTGCAGCTGGCGCGCGTGCTCTACACCGTCATCGGCGACGAAAAGCAGCGCAAGGAAACAGCGAAGGCGCTTGAGCGCGCCCTGCCCTACCTGCGCCGCCAGATCGCGTCCCGGATTCGTCTTCGCCGCGTCCCCGAACTGCAGTTCTTCTACGACCAGTCGGTCGAGCACCAGGACCGCATCGAGCAGATCCTGATCGAACTGAAGCACGAGCGGGAGGCCAATTCCCTCCCGGCTGATACTGACGCACCGTCCAGCGATGGCTCGCCTGCCAAGATCACGGACGACGCAGACGAGTCATGAGCGGATCGGCGGCTGACGTCGCAGCGTCCATTCGCGGGCACGACGCGTTTCTACTCACTTCGCATGCACGGCCGGACGGCGATGCCATTGGGTCTCAGCTGGCCATGGCGTTCGCGCTGGACGCCCTCGGCAAGCGGGTCCGCCTGGTCAACCACGATCCAGTGCCCGGCCCCTACCGCGGTTTCCCTGGGGTCGATCGGATCATCGTCGCGAAGGCCGTCCCTGCGCTGACTGACCGGCCTGAGGACGGCGAAGCCACAATCGTCATGGAATGCGGCGATCTGACCCGGCCCGAGGTCACCGGCCTGGAGCGGCCCACGGTAATCAACATCGACCACCACCTGGGCAACACGATGTACGGCTCGGTCAACTGGTTCGACCTGTCAGCGGCCGCATGCGCGGAGATGGTGGCGGATGTGATCGATGCGCTGGGTGTCGTGTGGACGCGCGAGATTGCCACACACCTGTACCTCGGCATCGTGACCGATACCGGTGGCTTCAGGCACGGGCTCATCTCTGCCCGCACGTTTCAAGCCTCGGCCCGCATCGCTGCGACCGGCGTCTCACCTTCAAAGCTGTCGGGTGACATTTTCGACAGCTTCGGCGTGGGCCGTCTTCGACTGACCGGCGCCATCCTCGACGCGATGCAGTTGCATCACGACAACCGCGTCGCCGTCCTGTATTACGACGACGAGATTTTGAAGGCGTGCGGCGCGACGTCTGACGATACCGATGGACTGGTCAACCTGCCACTCGGTGCCAGGGACGTGCAGGCCGTGGCGCTCGTTCGCAAGCAGACAGACACACAATATCGCGTGAGCATGCGCTCCAAGGGCTCGGTGAGCGTCCGAAACGTCGCCCTGGCGCACGGAGGGGGCGGCCACGTGAATGCCGCCGCGTGCAGCGTCGCTGGGTCGCGCGAGTCTGTGACGAGCGCGATCGTGGCGGCGATCGGCGACGTTCTGTAAATTGTCTGCCGGGTCTAAAGACCCGGCCTCCGAGGATCAATGCGGCGCACCTTCCGGAAGGAGGCCGGGTCTTTAGGCCCGGCGGACAGGTTCATCGTCCCGGCTTGTATTCCCGCTCGGTGTGCCCTTTGAGCTGATCGCGATAGAAATAGACATCGCGCAGCTGTCCAGTTGCGTAGCGGTCAGCTTGATCGTTGAAGTGCTTCGAACCCGGGATGCTGTTGAGGCCACCCGCCGTCACGGCCTTCGCCTTCACCTGATCGCCAAACTCCACCACGGCCACGAAGCTGTTGCCGCTGGTGCCGTACCACTTCTTCGTCTGGGGATACGCGCGTGCGCCGAAGGACGCGAGTGAGCCCCAGCGCGCGGACGCGAACATCACCGGGGTGCTCGGCTTTCCGTCGTCGAACTTCTGCGTGATGTCCGCGGTCAGTCGCTGGAACCGGTTGATCTCGCCCCAGGGCGTCTTCCAGCTGCCGAAGTCTGCTTGAAGTTTCGTGACGGCCGCGTCGAACGCTTCAACGCGCTGCTGAGGCGTGAGTCGCGTCCGCATGTGCTCGTACGCCAGGGCGCCATTGCTGCGAACGTCCGCGCTCAGCCGCAGCCACAGCTCTTCGCCGTAGAACATCGCGAGCGACGTAGGCACCGAGGTCACGGACCAGCGATAGTCCCAACGGGCCAGCATCGCGATGGGCTCGGCGAGCTTCGCGTTCAAGGGTCCCTTCGTGGCTGCGTGTGCCTTCAACAGCAGAGGCACCTGAATTTCGAATTCAGGCAGATAGCTGTCGTACGCAGCCGCAATCAACGAGTCGAGCGTGAATCCCTTCTTGTTGCCAAGGACTCGGATGGCGTGGACGCCACGGGGATTCTCGCTGCCCGAGTCCACGTACGCCGGAAAGTCCTTCTGCTTCGGGCTGTTCGGTCCGGCGGCCGAGAACGGATAGTTGTTGGTGTTGTACACCCAGCCGTTCGAGGGGTTGACCACATTGGGCGACTCCTCGAATGACAAGAGTCCATTCCACTCGGTGGCGGGGTTGGTGCCGTCAACAGGCTTCGTCCAGTCAAAGTGCGGGTCGCGTTTTGGAATGAAGTTGGAATGGAAGAAGGCAATGTTGCCACCCGCATCGGCATACAGGGTGTTGTTCGACGAGTTGGTGTGGAGCGCCATCACTTTCTTGTATTCCTCGAGCGAGCGCGCCTTGGTGCGCTGGTACGACTGCGTCAGCGCCTTGAGAGGCTCCTGCATCAGCCGCACGCTCACCCACTTGCCATCCGCCTTGCGCACGATGGGGCCGCGGTGAGTGCGGAAGACCAGGAACATTTTGTCCGACATACCCGACCCCGATTTGTACCGAACCGAGATCGTCCGCGACTGGAATGGGCGATCTTCATTGCCGACGCGATAGGTATAGCGGCCATCCGGGTGCAGGGTCACGGTCTCCAGGTACTCATCGATGTTGTCCACGCTGCTGGTGGTGTGCATCCAGCCCGCCTTGTCGTTGAAGCCCTGATACACGAAGAACTGGCCCCATGTGAGTGCGCCGTAGGCGTTGAGGCCCTCCTCACTTACCGCCTGCGCCTCTTCGCGAAAGAAGAATGACGTGTGCGGGTTGATCAGAAGAAGTGGTTTTCCTGAAGCCGTGTTTGCGCCGGCGATTGCAAAGCCATTCGAGCCGGTCGGTTCGCGGTCAGCCGCGGGCGTAGGCCCGGGCACAGGGGCATTGCTTGCAGATGGAGTCGCGCCATAGAACGCCTGCAACGCCGACAGGTTCACCTTCTCGATATCGCCGCCAATGCTGCCTTCGGTGAAGCTCAGGGCCATCCATGGTTCGAAGCGGGTGATCACACGCGGCTTCACCTCAGGGTGAGTGTGCAGATAGAAGTTGAGTCCGTCGGCCCACGCGTCCATCAGCGCCTTGAGCCAGGGTTCCGCCTGCCCGTACTGCGCCTGGAGGTCAACAGGATCGATGAAGAGCTTCATTCGCAGATCGCGATAGATTTCCGCTTCGCCCTCAGCCTCGGCCAGCCGTCCCTGCGAGTTGATGAAGTTCGTCTCCACGCGGTTGAAATCGTCTTCGGCCTGGGCAAACATCAGTCCGAAGACAACGTCCGCGTCGGTCTTGCCGTAGATGTGCGGGATGCCCCAGTCGTCCCGGATGATTGTGATGCCATCGGCGCGCTTCTGCCACGCGGCCACGTCTTGCGCCACCTCCGGTTGTGAGGCGCACGATAGAGCCACCAAGGCTGCAAGGCCGAGCAACATCTTCCTCATGTTCTCCATGCGGGAGATTCTCGCACAGGGCAGTGTGGTACTTTTGCACCCATTGCCAATGAACGGTGTGCTTCTTATCGATAAGCCCTCGGGACCGACGTCGCATGACGTCGTAGCACGTCTGCGCCAGGTCACGCGCGAGCGAAGCATCGGCCATGCCGGCACGCTTGACCCGCGGGCCACGGGGCTGCTCGTCATGCTGCTCGGCAAGGCCACGCGGCTGGCAACGCTGCTCAGCGGACACGACAAGACGTACGAGGCGGTTCTTCGGCTCGGCTGGTCAACGACCACAGACGATGCTGCCGGCGATCGGGTGGACGGACCGGGTGGTCCCCTGCCGTCGGATGCAGCCCTGGCGGCGGAACTGGCGAAGTTCAGCGGCAGTTTCGAGCAGATGCCTCCGCAGCATTCGGCAAAGAACGTGGGCGGGCAACGGGCCTACGATTTGGCGCGTCGCGATCAGTACGTCGACCTCAAGACCTCAACTGTCAGCGTCCGTTCGCTGGACCTGATCGGCCGTCAAGGCGACCAAGTGAGCCTGACGATGACCGTTGGGGCGGGGTTTTATGTGCGCTCGCTCGCACGCGACCTCGGCGAGCGGCTCGGTTGTGGCGCACACCTCCATGCGCTTCGGCGCACGCGGTCGGGTGCGTTCGCCATCGGAGCTGCTACGTCGCTTGACGATGCGGATCAGTTGGGACCGCTGCTGGAACCGCGCCTGATCTCACTCGCCGATGCGCTGCCCGAACTCCCCGCCGTGCGCCTGTCCGAGGGAGGGCTCGCCCGCGTCCGTCACGGCAACCCGGTAGGGCCACAGTTCGTCGAGGGCCCCTGGGCACCAGCCGGTTCCGGCCTGACGAAGATTCGGTTGCTCGACGACACCGGCGCACTCATCGCGCTTGCCGACCTGCGCGGCGGGATGCTGCACCCGGCTGTGGTGCTGGGATGAGCCTGCGTGATGGCGCCCCTAAAGGGACGCCCTACGTACGGAGGGT
>JBKJJZ010000334.1:0-3346 GCA_046597705.1 Vicinamibacterales bacterium
GGCAAGACCATCACGGCCAGCGTGATGCACCTGTCATTCATCCCGATTTTGCAGAAGTGTCCCGAGTGCGGTGCGGGCCCCGTGGCACTGCTGAGCGACATGCTGCACAACGTGGGCGGCAGCGAGGTGACGGTGACGTTCGAGACGACGGACCTCGCGTCGCTCGCGAAGTTGTTCAGCGAGCATGACCGGCGCTTCGACAGCGTCGCCGACGCGTCGAAGTACCTCCGCGGACGGTACGACGGACAGCGCGCGGTGCTCCAGGTGCCGCGCACGCTCGCCGGCATCCTGAGCGCCGCGGCCACGCGCGCGTATCCACACATCCGCGTCACCGCAAACGAAGCACTGGGCGTGATGGACCCGCCGGGCAGCAGGGAGACACCAATCTTTCACAGCGCGCCAGACGACACGTCGATGGAGAACGCGATCGCCGCGGCGCGTGCGTCCGTCGGCGAGTTCATCGCCAGGCTCGAAGCGCCGCAGTCGGGCGACCATGCCTTTGGCGTGAAGGTGAAGCTCGAGGACGCGGTGGAGCGCGAAGTGGAGCACATGTGGATCAATGACGTGCGCCGCGACGGTGGCACCTTCGTCGGGACACTGGACGCCACACCGCAGCTCGTGAAGAATGTGTCGTACGGCCAGGAGATCCGAGTGCCCGTGAGTGAAATTTCCGATTGGGCGTTCAACAATGGAAACGCGATGCACGGCCAGTACACGGTGCGGGTGATGATGGAGAGCCTGCCCAGGGCGATGCAGGCGTCGTTCAAGGCGCGCCTGGTACCGCTGCCGACGTAGCATCGAGTCGCGACGAACTCGTTGCGCCCGGGCGGTTGATGCGCGAGCTTTTGTCTCCCTTCAGAGCGAGCACAATGAGCACTAGCGTTGAAGACCTCCGCGCAGTCCTTGCCGCGTATCACCAGCTCGTGTCGGCCACGTGGCCGGCCCTGCATCCCACCATGCCCGAAGCATCGCGTCGCTGGGGCAGCGCGACACAGGCGGAGCTGACGGCCGAGCTTGCCGAGTGGGTCAGGGAGGCATCGAAGCCCGGGAGTGAGGTGCGGCTCTTCTGGAAGGTGGGGCCGCAGTTCGAGTTCGGCGGGTGCAACAGCCAGTTCGCGCGCGACGCGGGACTCGCCAAGCCGGCGGACATCGTCGGCGCCACTGATTTCGACACCCGCTTTCCCTGGCGGCCGCAGGCGGCAAAGTATCGCCTGGATGACGAGGCCATCGTGAAGAGCAAGATTCCGCAGCTGAGCATCATCGAGCGCCAGAAGGGAACGGACGGGAGCATCACCTGGGTGCGGGTGGGCAAGGTGCCCATCGTGCGTGCGGATGGCGTCGCGATCGGCATCCTGGGCATGTACGAGATCCTCGATGCGGCCACCGGGCGAAAGCTTGCCCTGGAGCAGCCGCGCCGCCCCGCGCCGTAATCGCCCGTCTCATTACGCGCAGACGATTCACCGGCCACCTGTAAACCGTCGGATGGGACCGTGTTAATTCATACGCTCCTCTGACGGATCCCGGCATGCGGGGCCGATAGCTCTTTCTCCGGCAATCCGTAAGGACAGAAAAACGCGGCGGCTATGACACGTCGCTCGCGCCCAGCGGCGCCTGCATCGCACGTGTTACCGGTCGCACATCTCGCGCGTCTCCGTGTGCGCGCGATCGGCACATCATCGCGCGAGCTGAAGGCCTGAACCGCCGATGGTTCGGTTCGCTTAGCGAGACCCCCTCCCCTCGCGCCACCGACCACACGGCCTGATACTCGGCGCCACGCGCCGCTCGCTCCGGGCCAGTCCGTCCACGGACCCGGGGCACTCGCCCTCCCAACTCATGTTGTCCAGCTACTCGCGCGCCGCGCGCGAGTCGCCGTTTGCCGTTCACGTCGCACCACTCCCACCAGGAACCCACCGAATGTCCCCGATCTCCCCGGCGCGCCCGCGCCGTGCCACGCGGCGTGCCGCGGCCGTGCTCGTCACGCTGCTGGTTGCGCTCGCGTTCGGCCTCTCTGCCCGGGACAGCGAGGCGCGTGGGGCGCCGAACTGGTTGAGCCGGCTCATGCAGGTCGTGACGCGGCGCGAGGTAGTCCAGCCGGCGGCGGGCGACACCGTCACGGTGTTCGGGCCCAAGGTCATGGCGCTCGGCAGCGCGACGAGCGGCACGTTCGTGGAGCGGTTCACCGTCGCCACGCCAACGGTGGGTGGCTACCTGCTGCGAGTGACCAACGGCGCGGGCGGCGCCCCCGGGGTGACGGGCGGCTCCATCCGGTTGAATGGCGCTGTGGTGTTCGCGGCCGCGGATCTTGCCGCGCTGGGCGCGAGCGGCACGCGCGACGTCCCGGTGATCGTGGCGGCGACGGATACAATAGTTGCGGCACTGTCGGGGCCCGCCACCGCGGCGCTCAGCGTGTCGGTGCTCGCGATGCCCGACCCACGCTTCATTGTATTTGGGCCGAGGCAGTATGAGCGGGGCACGGGGGCGCCGGTGCTGGTGACGTCGACGTTCGCGCTGCCCGCGGGCGCGAAGCCGCCGGCCTTCCTGTGCATCCGGAATGGCGAGCCCGATGGCTCGCGCCGCAATTCCAGCTCGCGCGTGATCCTGAATGGCGTCGAGATCGTGGGGACTTCCGATCTCAACCCGCAGGTGTCCGGCTTCCTGCGGCCGGTGACGTTCCAGGCGACCAACACCCTGCAGGTGGAGATGAACGGCTTGCCGGGCTCGCGGCTGACGCTCTGCGGGCTGGCGACGGATTCGTTGGCGCCGAAGCTCACGATCACGGCGCCGGTGCCTGGGCTGATTACGCGCCAGACCGCGATCGATGCCGTGGGCGTGGTGGTGGAGCAGACCCCGGTGACGATCACCGTGAACGGACAGCCCGCGTCGGTCACGCCGGGCACGGCTGGCCAGACCAGCTTCACCGCGCGTGTCACCCTCGCCACGGAAGGCACGAACACGATTGCCTTCCGCGCGATCGACGCCGCCGGCAACCGGACCGACTCGAGCCGCACGGTGATCCGCGACACGCAGGCGCCGGTGGTGACGTTGAACTCGGTGCCCGACAGTGCCACGGTGCGCGCGGATTCGACGCTTACCGTGACGGGCACGATCACCGACGCCACGGCGGTGACGGCCAACGTGAACGGGCAGCCGCTGGCGATCGATTCGGCGAGCCACACCTTCTCGAAGACGATCACGCTCGCCAGCGGGACCAACTTCGTGCTGATCACGGCGACGGATGCGGCGGGGAACGCGACGAGCGTGGTGCGGCAGATCACGGTGGACAACACGCCGCCGACGCTGACGCTCACCGGGCCGGCGGCCGGGCTGGTGACGAAGGAGGTGGTCG
>JBKJJZ010000362.1:0-2943 GCA_046597705.1 Vicinamibacterales bacterium
GCGGATCCACAATTGGGATGGGGAAGTCTCGCCACCGGCGGCATCGACGTGATTGAGTCAGCGGGCACGCACGGCGCCATGACGGTTGACCCGTACGCGAAGGAACTCGCCGGGCACTTTGGTGACGTGTTGGGCGAACTGGCGAAAACCCACTTTGAGAGCCGGAACGGTCAGCGGGCCTCGTGAGTTCTAACGTGAGTCTGGTGCGCGCCATGCCTTGCCAGTGGCGACGGCCATCCACCCACGCAATCGTCCGCCCACTTCGGACCAGTCACTCATGCGGCGGCGGCGGACGCCGGAGGCGGCAACCCGGCATAACTCGAATGCCTGATACCGCCAGAAGCGCAGTTTCTGCCCGGGACGCAACGGACCGGCGACGTCACGAAAGACGTAGTAGTAATTCACGACGCACATGTAGCCGATTTTGTTGCGGCTCGTTCGGCCTTTTTCCGATCCTAGATGTTGGCAGCGTGCGTCCCCGCATTGGAGCAGCGTCCACCGGCGGCCCGCACGCAGAGAAAAATGAGCGTCTTCCAGAACGCCATAACCGCGAAAGAACGGATCGAACGTCAGCCCAGACTCGAAAACGTCACGACGCCATACCGCACATGCGGTGGTCATGAAGTCCACCTCACGAACGCCACTGAAGGGCGGCTGATGATTGGCGTTGATCGGGTAGCCCGTCTGGTAGTCGTACCTGCCTGGTTCGAACACGGTCAGGAGGCGGAGACGCCGATACCAGCGCCAGCGTTGACGGCTTTCTCTCTCAAAATGCTCGTTCACCCGGTAACCGACGATACCGCCAATCTTCCGAGTCTGGTCCTGGTTGAACTGGTGCGCGATGACTTCAAGGAACTCCGGCTCCAGCCGGATGTCATCGTCTATCAGGGCGATAAGGTCTCCGCTCGATGCGTCGATGCCGACGTTGCGCTGGATGGCGGTGCCGCCGCCGTGCCTGATGTAGCGGCAGGGAAACGGCGCCGAGGCAAACTCGCGATCGGCAACGGCGCGGGTGTCTTCTTCACCGTCAGGGGCTCCGTCCACGAGAATGAACTCGCACGGCAGCAGGCGCTGGGCGGCAAGGTTCCTGATCAGCTCGCCGACTTCGTCGGGCCGTCGGAGCGTCGGAGTAATGACCGAAATTCGAGGCGGCTGCATGTCAGTTGCGAGAGCGCGACGTGGCCCGGCCGGCAAGGTCAACCAGAACGTTTACCGCGCGTTCGCCGCTCCGGCCGTCGAGCGTGTTTCCAAACATTTGCTGCAGCAGGTTGCGGCGGTTGGCGGCGTCCGAGCCTGGATCGGTCAGAAAACGTTCGAGCAGATGCCGCATCTCTTCCGGGCTTTTCGCTACGCGCACCGCGCCGCTCGCCACGACCGGCGCATAGTGATCGAAGCTGTAGTACCGCGCGTATTGCATCTGGCTCAGGGGCACGGTCGGCGGATTGTAGCCCACGTTGATGACCGGCTTGTCGAACATGCACAACTCCAGTGACACCGTTGAGGCCACGTTGATCCCCAGATCGGAATGCCGGAGCATGTTTGTCCAGAGTGGCAGATCCTCAGGCAGTGGTGTCAGCCAGTTGACTTCCCAGGCCACGCGCGGAAAGAGGATGTCAGGACGCCTCTTCCGGAGTGCATCGAAGCGTCCGCTGCGATCCTTGGCGTAGATGCGGACCATCAATTGCGGCGATCCGTGCGCGGTCATTTGCTGAAGCATGTCTGCGATGCCTTCAACGATCTGTTCTTCACCAGGCATGTGGTTGGGCATGCCAGTGGCGTACATCACGATGGGGCGATTCGGGTCGGCGCCAGTGCGGCCACAAAAGTCTTCGCGGCTCCAGTAGTTCTGCGACTGAAAATGCGAGTCGAATTGCGGCGTGCCAGTGACGAACACCTGTTCCGGACGCACGAACCTGTAGATATCGAGCAGCTGCTGTTTCAGGGCGTCGTTCCAGACCAGGTAGTAGTCGTAGGGGGGCAGGACGCGTCCCTGCGACGTGAGGTTGTCCCACGAAAACACAAACGTCGCAGTGGGCGTCCCCAGTTGTTGGGCGGCCTGCACGGCCTGGATCGCATTGCGGCTGTGGACATGCGAGGCATTGAATACAAGCGATGGCTGCCAGTCTCGAAACAGGTCGAGGTAGTGGCGGCTTGGGGCCAGCAGCTGGCTTGCGGTGCGTTCGGTTCGCGAGAGCAGGTTCAGGCCCGCGCGATTGCTGAACGGGGCGGCGGCAACCTTCCGGCCCCAGCGTTTGACCTTCTGGTTGAGCGTGATCGCTTCCGAATCGCGCAGCCTCCAGCGCTCCTGCGCGGCCTCGGACCAGAGCCACCGGCCGTGAGCCATGTCCAGCAGCTCGCGCAGGATGCGGACCGGGTACCGCTCGGTGAACTCCTCGAGCGGCTGGAGCGCAGAGCTGCGCGCGGCAAGATGCTGCCAGATCGCGTCATTCGGTTTGACTGACAGGATCGCGCACCCGCACTGCGCCTGGAGCGACTCCAGCGCGCCCGCGTACGCGAAGTTCCGGATAGCTTCGCCGCGCGGAAAGATCGTAACGATCGGATTGTCGCTCACGGCGCTCACGTTCACCATTATCGTAGCGGAGTAGAATGCACGTCGAATTGTTCGATTGGTTTGGGAACCCGGCCGCTCCTTGCCTTGTCATCGGGGAAGTTGCGCAGACGCATGACGGCAGCCTGGGAACGGCGCACGCCTACATTGACGCCATCGCAGCCGCCGGCGCTGATGCCGTGAAATTCCAGACGCACATTGCTGCCGCCGAAAGCACTCCCGCCGAGCCATGGCGGGTGAAGTTCAGCAAGCAGGATGAGACGCGATTCGAATACTGGAAACGGATGGAGTTCTCGGCCGAGCAGTGGGCCGGACTGTCTCGGCACGCGCGGGAACGCGGGCTGGCGTTTCTCTCGTCACCATTTTCCAGTGAA
>JBKJJZ010000377.1:0-11916 GCA_046597705.1 Vicinamibacterales bacterium
CGTCGATGGCGGCGCCATCGACGGGAACAGGCCGTAGTACGTAGGGCGTCCCTTCAGGGGCGCCATCGACGGGAACAGGCCGTAGACGTCCTGCGTCTAGAGCCGTAGACCGTCTACGACCATGGCCAAGACACCCAACACCAAAGAAATGCTCGTTGCAAGGCCGATCCGCCTCTGGCCCGGCGTCGTCGCCGCCGTTCTGCTGATCTTCTTCAGATCTGTTCTTCCAGCGGTTGCGCCGAACATCGACATCGGCGGCATGGACGCTACGCTGATGGCCACGCTCGGCGGCGTGCTCTGTGCTCTGGCGATTCTGTTGTGGTGGTTCTTCTTCAGCCGCGCGCCCTGGCCCGATCGGCTGATTTCACTTGGCGTGATCGTGCTGGCGATTATGCTGATGCGGCCGCTCGCCCACATCTCGATCCAGAACGGGTTCATGAACCTGATGTTCTACATCTCCGCTCCACTGACGGTGAGCCTCGCGCTCGTCATCTGGGCGGTGCTGAGCCGTCGTGTCTCGCCAGGGCTTCGGCGCGTGACAATGGTGGCGGCAATCCTTGTCGGTTGCGGCGTCTGGGTAATGGCGCGAACCGACGGCGTCTACGGCGGAGCGTCAGCACTTCATTGGCGCTGGACCCCGACGGCCGAGGATCTGCTTCTGGCTCAGGGTGAGGAAGCCCCGAAGCCACTACCGCCCACTCCAACAGTCTCGGCTGCTCTCACCGCGGCGCCAACCGCGATTCCGGCAACACCCAGCGCCACCCCCGCTCCAGCCACGCCAGCCGGCGCAGCCATGAGCGAGTCCCGCACAATTGCAGCCGGGCGAGTCGAATGGCCCGGCTTCCGGGGCCCAAATCGCGATGGCGTGGCTCACGGTGTCCACATCAACACCAACTGGTCTGCTTCGCCGCCGGTCCAACTCTGGCGTCGTGACATCGGACCGGGCTGGTCATCGTTCGCCGTGAGCGGAGATCTCCTCTACACCCAGGAACAGCGCGGTGACGATGAACTGGTGGCGTGTTACAGGGTGTCAACCGGCGAGCCCGTGTGGAGGCACAGGGATGGAGTTCGATTCTATGAATCGAATGGCGGCGCAGGTCCGCGCGGCACGCCGACCATCCACGACGGGCGCGTCTATGCCCTGGGCGCCACAGGAATCCTGAACGCCCTTGATGCGCGTACCGGGGCCATCGTGTGGTCCCGCAACGCCGCCAGGGACACAGGCCGAGGCCTCCCGGGCTGGGGCTTCACCAGCTCTCCACTGATCATCGACGACAAAGTCATCGTGGCCACGTCAGGCACGATGGCGGCCTTCGATGTTGCCACCGGCGCACCGCGTTGGATCGGTCCAAGACTGCTGGGCAGCTACAGCTCGCCGCATCGCGTGACGATCGACGGCGTGACACAGTTGCTTCTCCTGAGTGGGTCGGGCGCAGACAGCATCGACCCGGCCACGGGCACGCTGTTGTGGGAGAACGCGTGGGCAGACGGCGGCGTCGCGATCGTTCAGCCGGCAGTCATCGATGGCAGCGACATCCTGATCACCACCTCGTCTGCGATGGGGGGCCTGGGTGTGCGCAGGCTTCACGTCACCCATGGGCCAGATGCAGCCACGGCAAATGGTGGTTGGAATGTCGTCGAGCGATGGACCTCCAATGGGCTGAAGCCGTACTTCAACGACTTCGTCATCCACAAAGGCCACGCGATTGGCTTCGACGGCAGCATCCTCGCGTCCATCAACCTCGAGGATGGAAAACGCGATTGGAAGGGTGGACGATACGGGAACGGACAGCTCCTGCTGCTGCCTGACCAGGACCTGCTCCTCGTGATTTCCGAAGAAGGCGAGCTGGCGCTGGTGAGCGCCACGCCCGACAAGCACACCGAAATCGCAAAATTCCCGGCGCTCGATGGCAAAACCTGGAACCACCCCGTCATCGTCGGCGACATTCTGCTGGTGCGCAACGGCGAACACATGGCCGCGTTCCGCCTTGCGTTGACGGACCGCTGACCAGATGAATCTAGTCCGTCTCGTCGGGCCGCTTGAATCCTGAGAGCCTGGCCAACGTGCGCCGGGCATCCTCCAGGAACTTCATTTGCTCGAGAGATGTGTGAAGTGACTCCGCCGTGGCCGCAACCGATTCAACGGTGGCATGGCGGGCCTCGTCGGCGGCGTAGCGCGCCTCCTCCGCGGCGTGGCGCGCATCCTCAGCGGCAGCACGCACCTCTTCGGCGACCTGCCGGAAGGATTCCTGCTGCTGGCGGATCTCTTCGAGTTCCTCCCGGTATCGGTCCCGGAGATCCCTTGCTTCCTCAGCCAGCACCCGGAACCGTTCCGCCTCACTGCGGGCAGACTCGGCGCGGCCGCGATCCTGTTCGGTGGTCTCCCGGCCCAGCTCGGCGTCTTGACGGCCGTTCTCGGCCTTCGCTCGTCCGCGTTCAGCATGCGCGCGTTCCTGCTCTGAAGGGCGTTCGTCCATCACTCATAACTACCCCTCTTCGCCCTGACACCTGTGTGCCCAATTGAACGTGTCAGGGACGAGCGAGCACGAAGTGTTCGAACACCACGCCGGCTTCGTCATCGCGGCCGGCTTTTCTGACCGACAGCCTGGTGTCGAGCGGATGCGCTCCGGTGTAGAACGGCGTGCCGGGCTCGCCGCCCAGCCTGGGTGAGGTCGTCAGATAAATGTCCTGCACCACCCCGGCGTCTATCAACTGCGTGGTCAGCGTGCGGCCGCCAATGCATGACACGCGCGCGATAGCGTATCCGCTGTGAAGGATCTTCAGTCCGGCGATGACGTCAGACTTCGGGCCCGCGCTGAGGACATGTATCCAGGGACGCTGTTTCGTATAGGGCGTCAGCGCCCGGGCGCCGGCGTCCCCCGTGAGAATGAAGACGCGCAGCTCCGGCACGTTGTAGAGCAGGGCGCCCTCCACGTTGAGTTCACCAGTGCGCGTGGCGACAACCTGCGCGGGATAGCGGCCGAGGCCGAGACTCGCGCGAAGCGCCACCAGTTCCGGATGCCAGATGGCCATGACCATCTGCTCGCCGCGAATGGTCGACGCCCCGGTCAAGATGGCGTCGGCGTGCACGCTCGACAGGCCTTCGTACATCAGATGCTTGTCACTGAGGCCGCCGCCCAGTTCCATCGGGTTGTCCGTACCGGTGTTGCCATCGGCCGAACGCACGAACACGGTGTTGATGGCTGGCAGGGAACCGTCGAACGCAGGTGACTCGAAAAAGGGTCCGTCGAAGCGCTTTCTGGTCCACGCGTTCCCCACGCCGTGGAGACCAAGCGCTTGGCCATGGGACTCAAGAGTGCGGTATCCCGGGATCTCCGCTTCGGTCGCCGCCGCCGTCTTCTGATCCACGAACCTCTGAAACCTCTCAGGCCAATCCATCCCGTCACGGTAGCAGAGTCGACCTGATCCCAGCTGTTATCTGTTAGACTGCGCCTCGCAAACTTTTCAGGAGGTGTTCAGATGCCAAAGTATTTGCTGCAGGCGAGTTATTCGGTTGAGGGTATCAAGGGACTTCGCAAGGAAGGTGGCACATCCCGTCGCGCGGCGGCCGAAGCACTGATCAAGTCGCTGGGCGGGACAATGGAGTCGTTTTACTTTGCGTTCGGCGACGCCGATGTGTATGTCGTGGTGGACATGCCGGACCACGCGAGCATGTCGGCGGCGGCGCTTGCGATCGGTGCGAGCGGTGCTGTCATGGGAAAGACCATCGTGTTGATGAGCGCGGAGGACGTGGACACCGCCACGAAGAAGACCCCGGCCTACCGCGCTCCTGGTCAGTAGGCCAACTCCCGCGGGCAACACTGACACTGAGACCTGCACCATCGCTATTTCTTGCGTCCTTTGACGTACACGTCGATCCCTTCGGGCCGCCCATTCACAAAGTCCAGGCGCGTGAGTCCGTCCGGCGTCTGGCGAACTACTGCGGGAATTGATGACGCGGTGAGATACCAGCCGGCCGGAAGCACCACGGAGTTGCGCGCACGGCCGAGGTTCCTCTCGAACACGAGGTCTGTGCCGTCGAGACGATAGCTTTCAGGATGCGTGTAGGTCTCCGAGATCCGCAGCCGGATCGACTGGCCTTCTTTCACCGGAGGAAAATGGATGACCACCACCTCGGTCTCGGGCGTCACGGTGCCCGCGTCGATCTTGGCGGCGGTAATCGCGTCGCCCTTCAACGTCTCGTGCCGCAGGACCTCGCCAGTGTCCAGGATGTAGGCCGACGGCTTCGAAACCTTCGAGCCCGTGCGGACGACATTGACGTACTTGTCGGTGCCGGGACGCACTTCCGTGTAGTCGTGATACAAGGCGAAGGCGTTGGTGGAAGGCTCCTGCAGGAAGTAGACAATGTCGCGATCCTGCGTGGCCCGCTCGGTCAGCCGCGCGCGTTCGGTGGGCTTCTGGCCCGCGGGCTCCCAGCTTCGCGCATTGGTCAACGCCTTGGGCGCGGCTGCCGCTCCCGTTGGAACCCCTGCCCTCATCGTCAAGGTCATCGTCGCGTCCGGCGCCATCTGGTGCATGTAGCTGACCACGAGGCGGCCGTCGGGTTCGGAGAGGATTTGCGCGGGAATGTCACTGGAGAGCAGTTCGTAGCCGGCGGGAAGGACGATGGTGCCGCGTGGCGCGCGGAGTGGCATCTTGAACGTCGAGATCAGCGCTCTTCGGCGGAAGAGGTCCAGATTCCTTGCGTCTGCTTCGATGCGAATGCGGCCCTGGCCGTCTTTCGGCACGGGCCGCGCCAGCATGACGCGAACGGCTCCCGCACCCGGATTACTCTCCGCGCCTGACGGCATGCCCTTGATGACTCTCAGTTCTGTTTGTAGAGGCGCGCCCGACATCAGGTCCGTCGCCTTGAGCCCCGACAACTCTGTGCCGCGCCACAAAGGCAACTCGTACTGTCTCGCGCCCGCGGTGATGTCGGCCACTTCGTGCGTCACCTTGAACGTCCCCGTTTCCGGGTCACGCAACTCGATTCGCGTGTAGGCGTCCTGCTCACCTGCAGGCGGGGCCTGAGCGAGCAGTGCGGCTGAGCAAAAGACCAGAGCGGCGACAAAAGTTTTCATGGGTGTTCTCCAAATACTGCCTCGTATGCAGGGCGTCCCTTCAGGGGCGCCGAATTGGCGCGGCTAAAGCCACGCCCTACGTACGGCGTTACCTTTCAACACGCGCAACCGGTTGAGCAGCGTCTTTGCGTCGCCAGCGCGGCTTCCAATTTCAACGCCGTCGGCGTCGTCGCCAGCCCGCCGAGTGATGTGCAGCGGAGTTCACGGGGCATCTGGCCCGCCACTCGCCGAGCCGCATCCACGACTTCATCGAACGGAATCAGCGGGTCGTAGCCGGCGAGCGCCATGTTGGCGCAGGACGCGGCGTTGCTGGCGGCGATGACGTTCTTGCCCAGGCACGGCGCCTCCACGCGTCCAGCGACCGGATCGCAGATGAGTCCGAGCATGCTCTGCAGCGCCATCGATGCCGCGCCCAGAGCTTGTGGCAATGTGCCATCGGCCAGCGTCACAAGCGCGGCCGCGGCCATTGCCGCCGCGGAGCCGCCCTCGGCCTGACAGCCGCCGACTTCGGCGGCAAAGGTCCACTGGCTCGCGATGAACAGTCCAATGGCGCCAGCCGCAAGCATCGCCCGCGCCATGTCTTCTTCTGACTTGCCCAGTTCCTCGGCGAACGCGATGCACGCGCCTGGCAGCGCGGCACATGCGCCGGCGGTGGGTGCGGCCACGATGACGCCCATGGAGCTTTTCACTTCCATGAGCGCAGTGACATAGAGCACCGCTCGATTCAGGGCGCCGGTATTGAGGAGCCGGCCCGCGTCGAGTTCTTGTTTGAATCCGCCGGACTGATGTCCAAGCAGCCGGTCTTCGTATGTCGTGCCCGCGATGCCCTGGGCGATGGACGCGCGGAGCAGGCGCACGATCTCGACCATCTTCGCCATCACTTCGGACTCGGATAGATCGCCGCGCGCCATCTCGTACTCGACCGCCCATTCCCAGAGGAGACGGTCGGCCTGTCCGGAGCTGCGTCGAAGGCTGTCGAGCGCCACAAGCTCCGCGGCAGTCGAGAAGGGCACCTTCATGTCGGAGCGCGAGCCCACCGGCAGCACCGGTTTCAGCCGGTGCAGGGTCATGCCAGGCACCATGCGCTGCAGCTCGAGCTCCACCGCGGCATCCGCGCACTCCTGCCCGCGCACCTGAACCAGCCGCCTTCGCCCATCGCTCCCTGCGGTCGCGGCTTCGGCGGCCCCAGGCTTCCCCCCAAGTCGATGGACAAGCACGTCGTCCACTGCCATGTGCAACTGGATGAACGTCGCCACATCTTCTGAGCGCTCATCGACGAAGATCAGGGTCTCGAAGTAGTCGCCGCCTATCGACACAGCGAAACCGTCGACGTTGATGACTTCCATCATCCCGCCGCCCGTGGAGATCGCGATCATCGTGTGACGTTCGCGATCGTTCTCGAGCGTCAGCCGGTACGTGTTTGGATGCGGGTCGCGCGTGTCCACGACGGCGACATCGAAGGCGATTCCCGCGGCGCGCAGCGCGTCCACCGAAGTGGGAACGCCCTCATCGGCCGCGTTCATTCCGAGCAGGCCGCCACAGAGCCCCATGTCCGAACCCTGGCTGTCGTGCGTGGTGGGGAGCGAACCTTCCCGGTCGAACTCGACCAGGACGCGCGTGAGGTCCGCGTCCATCAGGTCGCGCGCGAGCCTCCCGATGCGCAGCGCCGCCGCGCAGTGGGAAGAAGACGAGCCGCGCATCACGGGGCCGATGACGTCGTTGAAGATGCTGACCTGCATGGAAGGCACAAGTATAGGGCGAACAGCCGGTTCGAGGTTCGAGGTCCGGGAATACACTCTGTCTATGGATTTTGGCCGTTCCGTCCTTCCGCTGTGGCCGCTGGATCCGGCGGCCACGTATCTCAACCACGGCACTGTGGGCGTGGTGCCGAGCCGCGTGGCCGAGGCGCAGCAGGCCCTTCGCGCCCGAATCGAGCGGCATCCTTCCAGGTTCATGTTGCGCGACCTCTGGGCATTCACGGGGTCGGCCACGGGCAGGCCAACGCTGATGCGGCAGGCCGCGGCCGAGATCGCGGCGTTTGTGGGAGCTCGCGCGCAAGACCTGGTGTTCGTGGACAACACCACGACCGGGGTGAATGCGGTGCTGCGGTCAACGCCCCTGGCACCCGGCGATGAAGTCCTCGTGACCGATCACATCTACGGCGGACTGCTGACCGCCGTGCAATACATCGCCCGCACCGCCGGCGCGACGGTGCGCGTAGCCGAGATGCCATATCCCGCATTCGATGCGGCTGCCAGCATCGACCTGATGGCCGGAGCCATCACCGACCGCACCAGACTCGTCATCGTCGAGCACATCGCAGCCGAGAGCGGTCTCGTGTTTCCGGTGGGAGACATGGTGCGTGCCTGCAAGGCCAGGGGGGCGACGGTACTTGTGGATGGCGCGCACGTGCCTGGAGCATTGCCACTCGATGTGTCGGCGATCGGTGCGGACTACTACGTTGCGAACCTGCACAAATGGGCGATGGCGCCGCGCAGCAGTGCGTTCATGGTGGTGGCGCCGGCCCAGCAGGCTTCGCTCCATCCCGCCGTGATTTCGTGGGGACTCGATCAGGGTTTCCTGCAGGAGTTCGACTGGGTCGGCACGCGCGACCCTACGCCGTGGCTCATCGCGCCGGAAGGCGTGCGGTTCCTCCACGAGCTGGGCTACGACGCGCTGCGCAAGTACAACCATGATCTGGCGTGGTACACCGCGCAGTACCTGACGGATCGATGGGGCACTCCGCTCAAGATCGACGAGTCAGCCGTGGGGTGCATGGTCAGCGTGATGACGCCGGAGTCAATTGGCTCGACCAAACCCGATGCGGTGCGGCTCCGCGATCGTTTGCTGTTCGAACACGACATTGAGGTGCAAGTCCACGCGCGCGCGGGACGTGTGTGGGTGCGTGTGTCCGCGCAGGCGTATAACGAGCGCGCGGATGTCGAAAAACTGGGACGCGCGGTCGTGGATTGAGGGTTGAGGATTGAGGGTTGAGGATCGGGATTTCACGCATTTCGGAATGCTGATTGCTGATCGGATTGTCGAATTGGGGGATTGGGGGGACTGTCAGCTTCTTTGTGTGCGAGGCGGGTTGACCAGGACGCATCTTACACCTGGGGTCGTTCGAAGCGGTCGCCGTAGAGAATCGCGAATTGATTCATCGCGAGCTTCCAATGGGCCTCGCCGCGCTTCCAGCGCGCGGTCAGATTCCGCACCGCGAGCCAGATGAGCTTCAGCGCGGCGTCGTCGTTGGGAAACTGCCCGCGCGTCTTGGTGACCTTCCGGATTTGCCGATTCACATTCTCGAGCGCGTTGGTCGTGTAGAGCGTGCGCCGAATATCGGGCGGGAAGGCAAAGAACGGAATGACGTGCACCCAGGCCCGACGCCATGCCGCAAAGACGGTGGGAAAGCGGCGTCCCCATGGGCCGTCCTCGGCGGCCGTGAGCGCCGCCTCCGCGGCCTCCGCACTGGCGGCCGTGTAGATGGGCCGCAACGCCGCCGCAAAGGCCTTGCGCTCCTTCCAGCCGGCGTAGGTCAGGCTGTGGCGCAGCAGATGGACGACGCACGTTTGGAGGGTGGTCCGTGGAAACACCGCGTCGAGCGCCTCGGGGATGCCTTTGAGCCCATCGGTGACGGCAATAAGGATGTCGCGGCACCCGCGCGTCTGCAGGTCGGCAAACACTTTCATCCAGAACTTGGCACCTTCGGTCTGCTCGATCCAAATCCCGAGAATGTCGCGCGACCCATCCGGCAGGATGGCCAAGGCGAGATAGACCGCCTTGTTTTGCACGACCGCTTCGTCTCGCATCTTGACGCGCAGGGCGTCGAAGAACACCACCGGATACATCGGCTCCAGCGGGCGCGCCTGCCACGCGTGCACCTCGTGCTGCACCGCCTCGGTCACGGTGCTGATCAAATCGGGCGACACCTCGACGGCATACATCTCGTGCAGAAACGCCTGGATGTCGCGCACCGTCAGCCCACGGGCATACAGCGCGAGAATCTTGTCGTCGAAGCCCGCAAAGCGTCGCTGATGCTTCGGGATCAAGACCGGCGCAAAGGTCCCGTGCCGGTCGCGAGGAATCGCCAGCGGTAAGGCCCCGTCATCGGTCAGCACGGCCTCCTGTCCCAGGTGATGGCTCGGCTCCGCCCCGAGCACACGCTCCAGGAGGGCTTGCTTGAAGCGCCGCGTCGCGGCCTCCACCTCGGCCGCCGACAAGATCCCCGCGGGGGCGAATTGATTGAGCACCGCGTCAGGGACGGGGGCCTGGCGCTCCAACGCAGGTCGGGACTTCTTGAGTGATCGGGACATCGGGACTCCTCATGCTAAGCCCCGCACACAAAATCCCTGACAGTCCCCGTCAATCCGTCAATCCGTCAATCCGATTCGGCAATTCGCTATCGGCAATACGGGCAATCCCGATCCTCAACCCTCAATCCTCACTCCTCAATTCCACCCGCCGTGCTCACATCCCCACGGCGACCCAATCGGCCACAATCTTCGGGCTGGCGTTGCGATCAAGGGCAGCCTGGGCCCGGGCCACCAGCCCGAACGCGGAAATGAGTCGGTCGCTGGGAAAAGCCCGAATGAGCCCGCGCAGGTCGGCCTCGCGGTCCGCGTTGGAGAGGATCGCGCTGCCTTGTGGCGAGTTGGTGAGCGCACCCAGGTCCCGCAGAAGCGCCGAGACATGCGAAAGACGCATGCCGAGGGCTTCGCGCTCGCGGCGCTTGGTGCCATGTTTGGTGACGGCCTCGGCCACTTTGAGCCGCGCGGGCACCGCAGCCACGGCAGCGGTTCGCAACAGGTCCCATGCGGCGTCGCGATCCCCCTCGAGCACGCCTCCGTCGATGGCGAGCGCCTGAGAGACGCTGCCACCCGACAGGCTTGCACGAGCGCGCGCCAAGCCATCGTCCATACCATGGCGGGACGTCAGGACTTGCGCCACTTCGACGTCGCTAAGCGCACCGAACCGCACGCGGCGGCACCGGGACAAGACCGTAGGACGCAGCGAATCCGGATACGCGGAGATGAGAATCAGGATCGTGGCCGGCGGCGGTTCTTCGAGCGTCTTGAGCAGCGCGTCCTGTGCCTGCACGCTGAGCGCGTCGGCGGGGTCGATGATGAACACACGTCGCTGGCCCTCGAAGGGCCGGTAGCCCACGAGGTCGAGCACGCGCTCACGAATGGATTTGATGGAGATGGACGCGATGTCGCCGTTGTCGACCTGGACCACGTCGGAGAACTGCCCCTTCACGATTCGGGTGCAGTTGCTGCATCGCCCACACGCGATGCCATCGACGCTCTTGGTGCAGTTGATCGCCTGCGCCAGCGCGAGTGCAACGGCGTGCTTGCCGACCCCTTCGGGCCCGGCGAACAGCAGGGTCTGCGGCACGCTGCCGCGCATGACCGCCTGCCGGAGCAACGCCTGGACTCTGGCGTGACCGGCGGGTGATGTGCCGCCTTCGCCTGGCGCGGGCTTCGGCGAGCCAGGCATCGTCATGACGGAAGGAAGTGGCGGGGCCGACGAGACTCGAACTCGCGACCTCTGGCGTGACAGGCCAGCGTTCTAACCAACTGAACTACGACCCCGCGAAGAAATGGGCGATACAGGATTCGAACCTGTGACAGCCGGCGTGTAAGGCCAGTGCTCTACCGCTGAGCTAACCGCCCGTGCCGACAACCTGACGATTATCACACGGTCCGGAGTCCAACGTCCAGAGCCCAGGGGTGGAAAAACTTGCTCCTCAAACCCGGAACCAGAGAAGGACAAACACGGCCACCAGTCCGGCCACGCTCCTATACTCGCGGTTCATCCCAAAAGCGCGCTGCACACTGAACCGTCGCGAAACCTCCTCCGCCTGTCCCGCGCGGTAGGCCGAATACGCGCCATCGAACCTGGCATCCAGCGTCGCTTCCTCAGTGCGTACAGCCGCTACGTAGGTGAGGAGAAAATACGCAACCGTGAGCACCGCGGTGGCGGCACTTGTCGCAGCCACGGCAAATCCAAGGGCCATGATTGCGGACCCGGCGTAGAGCGGATGTCGCATGAGCCGATAAGGTCCTGACCGCGTCACCTCGCGGCCCTTCTCGATATGCCCCGCCGCCCAGACTCGCAGCGCCTGACCAAGGACCGCGATGCCCGCCCCCGCAAGAAGAGAGAGCGCAGTGGGCGACGCCAGCCAGAAGCCCGCCACAAAGGCCGCGAAGCCAAGCGGCACGCGAAGCCGTGCAAGCCGGCGCAACATCATCGGGGGCCCATGCGCCTTTCTATCGCGCGAATCACCTCGTCCGCACTGATCTGGGCGAGGCACCATGAGTCTTCGCGCTGGCACACGCGCTTGTAGTGACAGGAGCAGGACTCGTAGCGGCTGATCGACACGTCCCGATCATCCCATGGACCGTTGCGAGCGGGAGATGTTGGGCCAAAGAGCGCGACGATTGGCGTCCCAGAGGCGCCTGCGATATGAAGCGGCCCCGTGTCGCCTGAGACAAAAAGCCTCGCGGCTCGCGTAATCGCCACGAGATCCGCCAGGGTCGTCGGTGGCGCCAGCCGCGCGAGGCCACCCGACGCGTCGCAGATCGCCTGAGCGATCGCCTGCTCGTCAGGTCCCCACAAAACCACCGGTGTCCATCCGTATGTGGCATGTATGAAGCGGGCGACCGCGGCAAACGAATCGACTGGCCACCGCTTGTTCGGCCACGCCGCACCGGGGTTAATCACGGCGAAATCGCCGACGCCTTGCGCGCGCAGGGTCAGCAATGCTGGCGCCGAGGGTTTTGCCAGAGGAAACCGAAAATGACGTCGGGAATCTTTTTCGTCGAAAAAGATTCCC
>JBKJJZ010000465.1:0-3509 GCA_046597705.1 Vicinamibacterales bacterium
GCCGGGGTTTACAGAACTGCGCGCGATTCGCCCAACCGCGGACGGCTCGCTCTATGTTTCAGCGCTCACGACGGGCAGCGAGCCCACGCCCGACGCGAGTATGACGGGCAGCGTGACCATTACCGTCGGCGGCACCACGACCGGCACGTCGTCAACGGCCCCACCGACTCCGCCGCCAGCACGCCGGTCGGTGGTGTACCGCGTACTGGCTGACGGCACGTGGGATGCGCTGTGGGAATCGACCGACGCCGTGTACGACCTCGCGCTGCGCAACGACGGAAGCCTGCTGGTGGCGACGGGCCCCGAGGGCAGGCTCTATCAGGTGTCCACCGCGGCTGCCACATGGGGCGCCGTCAACCTGATCAACACCGCCGATGCGAAGCAGATCACCCGGCTTGCCACCGATGGAGCGCGCACACTGGCGGTCACGGCAAACCCTGGACGAGTTGTCGCCATCGGCGCGACGGCCGCCGCGGCCCCTTCTTACGTGTCGCCGGTGCGCGACGCGAAGACACAGGCACAGTGGGGCTCCATCCGATGGGAAGGTGCCGGCGTAGTGACGCTCCAGACGCGCTCGGGAAACACCGAAACGCCCGATGACTCATGGAGTAACTGGTCCGCGCCCACGCCGCAGGCCAGCGGCCAGGCCATCACCAGTCCGGCCGCGCGATTTCTTCAATGGCGTGCGTCGCTCACACCCGGAACGGTTGCTCCGGTCGTGACGTCAGTGACGGTCGCGTACCTCGCTCGCAACCTTCGCCCCATCGTGAGTGAGATCACGATTCATCCGCCCGGCGTCGTGTTTCAACGCCCATTCTCCAGCGAGGAAGGCGCCATCGCGGGCCTCGACGAGTTGATTGCCGACGCCAGGCGTCCACCCGGTGGCGACCCGGTAACCACCGGCGCGTCCACTCTGGGGCGCCGCATGTTCAGCCGCGGATTGCAGACGCTCGGCTGGAAGGCCGACGATCCCGATGCCGACCGCCTGCAGTTCTCCCTGCACTATCGCCGCGAGGGCGATGACACCTGGCGATTACTGCGAGACCAGCTGACCGATCCCCTCTTCGTGTGGGACACCACCTCGGTGCCGGACGGCCGATACCTGATGCGCGTCAGCGCCACCGACGGGTTGTCCAACACGCCCGACCGCGTGCTGACCGGCGACCGCGAGAGCGGCTCGATCGATGTGGACAATACGCCACCCGTCATTGCGACCACAGTCACCGGCGCGCGCGTGACGATTCGGGTCACGGATGCGCAGAGCGGTGTGCATCGAGTGGACTACTCGCTGGGCGGACAGACCTGGCAGGCGTTGCGCCCGCTCGATGGGCTGGCGGATTCGCGCGAGGAGCAGTTTGAAATCACGCTGCCCACCGCGGCCGATGCCGCGAGGCTGGTAATTCGCGCAAGCGATGTGATGCAGAACGTGACGTCAGCCGTGGCTGGCGGACGCTAATCGCTGGCCGCGATGACCGACGTGTTGACCTGCAGGTGGATGCCGCTGATATTGGTCAAACCACCCGGCCGCCGCGCCGGCTCCACGTAACGAAAATCCGAAATTTCCTTGAGCAGGGCCAGGATGTCGTCGCGGTCCGACTTCGAGAGGTGACGCAGGCTGGCAGGCCGTCCACTATTCACCAGCTTCTCGTCGAGCGCGGCAACCAGCGCGCGCTCGGCCTGCCACCCCAGCGATGCAGGTATCGCCAACCGGCTGTCGCTCCTGCCTCCGCCGAGGCTTGGCTCGAACTCCAGCATGATGGCCTCACCACGTCCGTTCTGCGGCAGCGCAATCAGATACAGCGTGCCCGCACGTGCGTTCATCTGCTCGAGCTGCGTGATCGACGTCACGACCATCGCAGAAGCGAGGACCAACGACATCAGCGCGCCCGCGACTGAGCCGACACCAACGCCCACCCAATGCCAATCGTCGAAGATCCGATTCCATGTTGCGCGCCACGACTGTGACTGCTCGGCACGAATGCGACTCGTGACGCCGCTGGCAAGCCCGGCCAGCGCCTCATCAACACCCGCCGATTGGCAGCCAAGGCGCAGGTGATGGCCGATGCCGCTCAGCGACTCGAACTCGCTGGCGCACTGATCGCAATCTTCCAGATGCTCGGAAACAAGCAAACGCTCTGAGCCCGGCAACTCGTCGTCAACATACGCGCCCAGCGACCGGACCACTTCCAGACAGGCGGCGCTCATGACGACGCCCTCAGGTGTTCACGCAGGTGCTCACGCGCCCGCGCCAGACGCGACTTGACCGTGCCGACCGCCACGCCCAGTGACGTTGCGATTTCGTCATAGCTCAGGCCGTCGATTTCCCGCAGCACGAGAATCGCTCGCTGGTCGAAGGGCAACTGGTCCAGCGCCCTCCAGACGTGGCGGACCGTTTCGTGTTGCTCGGCCGCCTGGTCCGGCTTCGCCAGTGGCCGCAGGTCCGGCAAGTCGCCGTGGGCCGCGACATGATCTTCAAGACCCACTTGCTGCGATTGATGCCGCCGCCGCCACCAGCGACGACGGTTCGACGCCTGCGTCACAACCACACGGTAGATCCACGTGCGCAGGGCGGACTGCCCGCGAAACTGGCTCAGGGTGCGGAAGACCCGCAGAAACACTTCCTGGGAAAGGTCCAGAGCTTCCTGATGGTCCGACAGCAGGTGCAGGGAGAGCTGGTAGACCATGCGTTGGTGATCGGTCACCAGGCGGGTGCAGGCCGCTTCGTCCCCGGCCAGGCATTCCTGCGCGCGCGCCCAGTCAGCGGCCCATTCGGCCTGTCCTTCGGACACGCCGGCGGTTTCGGACCAGGCGAAAGCTCGGATAGGCCTCACGGTTGCTGCCTCGATGTTAGCACTGCGTTGTTACCGTTAGACCCCGCATCCGGGGATCTGTTCCCCCTCGCTCACGCTAGGATTGTCCCGATGAAACTGGCGCTGGCTGTAGCTGGCCTGATTGGCTTGGCGGTTGCCTCGGCGATGGCGGTTCAACAGTTGAACCGGGGCGAACAGTTTCGGGTCCTGATGGCCAACGGTGACCAGGCCCTCGCGGCCGGCAATACCTACTCGGCTATTGAAGCCTACAGCGGCGCGGTCGCCCTGCGCCCTGACTCCATGGTGTCGCACCTGCGCAGGGGCAAGGCGTGGGAGGCTCAGCGGCGGCAGGATGAAGCGATTCGAGACTACGTGGAGGCGGCGCGCCTGCAGTCGGGCGCGGCGGATCCCCTGCTGGCGCTCGCAGAGTTATATGACGCCCGCGGCGACGTGGCTCACGCCGCTGAGTGGTACGGGCGGGCCGCCGACGTTGACCCGCAGAATCGCGCGCTGCTCTACCGGCTGGCCATGGCCCGGTATCGCGCCGGGCGTTCGGCCAGCGCCATGGACCCGCTTCGCAGAGCCGTGGCACTGGACCCGGGCTTCGATGAAGCCCACTATCTGCTCGGCGTCGTCTTGCGCGACGCGCAAGATGCGGCAGGTGCGACCGCAGCATTGGAGCGCGCGATTCAGGCCAAC